>CAIUZU010000361.1 GCA_903903705.1 uncultured Helicobacteraceae bacterium | reverse complement strand
TGCCTATAAAAGCCTCTAAGTGCAGTTTTCTCGTAGATGCAAAGGCTATAAGAAACGCACTAAAGAGTGCAAAGCTAAGAGTTAAGGCGTAGAAATACTCTTCATGAAAATAGCCAAGACTGACAGATGAACCGAGTGCCGCAAACTGAGCAATAGCAAGATCCGTAAAGATAATTCCGCGTTTTAAAATCTCCATGCCGAAATAGGCGTGAAGCATAACTAAAATAATAATCAAGGCTATGGGAGTGAGTAAAATATCTATCATTTTATAGCACTTGTGAGATGGTCAAAGAGTGAGCCTAAATCGTTAATATTTTCCAATGCTTCTATGTCATGCGGCATTAAAACTACTTTTATACCTGTTTTTTGGCTTATAAATTCAGCTGTTTTTGTAGGGTGGTAAACATCATGTAAGATACAGCAAGGCTGCTCTTTTTTTATAAGTTCTATCGTCTCAATCGTATGTTTTGAAGATGGCGGAATTCCCGGAAGCGGCTCAATCGTACCTATATTTACAAGTCCGTATGCGTTGTTAAAATAGGCTAAATTGTCATGAAACTGGATTACCTTTAAGCCTTTTTTACTAGCCATTTTTTCGCTCCAAAGTTTCATTTTCTGATTCCACATGGATAAAAACTCACTATGATTTTTTTCATAGACCGCTTTATGTTCCGTATCTATCGAGATCAAAAAATCTTTTATAGTGTTTGCCAAAAGTAAAATATTTTGCGGGCTTAGATGAAAATGCGGGTTTCCATCGGGATGAATATCGCCGCCTGAACGATCTACGCTTGCAGGTTTGTTGATAAGTTCTATGTGGTGCGATAGATTTAGAAATGTTTTGGCATTTGGCTCTATTTTCGGATTTCCTGCACGGTTAAGCAGCGGAGGCAGCCAGCCGATTTCAAGTTGTCCGCCGTTCATAATAAGCGCATCGGCATTTCTTACTTTTGAGATAAGCGAGGGGCGAGGGATTATAAAGTGCGGATCCCAATTTCCCTTGGCTAAAACAACCGTTTCTATATGATCACCGCCTATTGTTTTTGTTAAAGCACCGATATATGGGTAGCTTACGGCAATGTTGAGGTGAGCAAAAAGAGAGAGAGGTAAGAAAAACAGTAGTAAAAATTTATTCATTTTTTGCCTTCTTTATTTGAGGCACGGCTATAACCGCACCTGATAAGATTTTAAGAAACTCTTAAAAACTGTGAGCCGCATGTGCTCCGATAGAGATATTTGCTTGAAAGACGACAGTATCAATCTTTTCTCTTGCTCCATCTTCGTTAAACATAGCATTGTCACGGCTATACTGAACTCTAAATCTTGCAAACTCGCTTGTATGGTACTCAATCATTGCCGTATATTTATTAAGTCCGTTCGGTTGTTCTACATCAGAGCCGTTTCTAGTGACATCATTTTTTAAGATTGTATCGTATCTCAGACCTGTTTTCCAGTTTTTGTCATGTGAATAAATAAGCTGAGAGTAAAGACCACTCTGTTTTTTAAGCATTGACGGCGAGCCAAGAACAGTTCCGTCCGTATCTAGTGCATATTGTATACCGTCTAGCTCTCTTTGGAGATACTCACTCTGCCATTTGATAGATTTGTAAGAGTCAAGAGCATGTAAAACTACAAAGTCGGTACCGTAAAGCTTTGCATCACCGCTAAAAGCGTGAGGATTTTCTTCTTCCTCGCTATGGTCTATCCTTGATTCGCCCTGTGCATAGGAGAGACCGCCTAGAAGCGTTGTATTTCCAAAATCGTGAGAAGCTTTTATATATCCTATGTACATTGCCGGAGCATCTTTGCCCTCTGCTATAGGATTTTCAACATCTCCTATCGTTTTATGTCCGAACATTTGTTCATTTTCGCCTTGAAGCACCTCAAAACCCGCCATTAGGTAAAACGGTGTCGGAGCCGTCCATTGGAACTGTGCGCCTTTTTCATTTATGCCGTGCATTCCCAAAAATGCTTCATATACCAAAGGCATATCTGCAAAGTTCCATGAGTGGTGATGCTGCTCGTTGAGGTAACCAAAGTTTGAGTTAAACTTTCCGCCCTTTACTCTTGTACCGTGTCCTAGCGCATTTGAGGTAAAAAACAGCTCTTCAATCTCAGCACCGTGTTCCGAGAAGTGAAATACGCCGTCCATAGTAAAAAACGGATCTACAGAGCTGGATAACACTAGCTCCGCATAGTTGAGGTTAAAACCATTTTTAGCATTGTATGTTGAATGCTCATCGCCGCCATCCGAATGAGAGCCTAAAAGCCCGTGCGCCACTCCGGGGAGTTCTAAATGCCCCACCTTATCATCTTTTACATTTCTATCTACGAAAGAAGCATCCATAATCAAAGAGATATCTGGAATAAATTTTGACTGATCAAATGTTCTTTTTTCCATCGGAAGCACATCTGCTCCGTAAACTAATGCTGCACAAAGTGTGCTTGCCAATAATATTTTTTTCATTGTTGTATATATCCTATTTGATAATATTTTTTATTTATTTTGTACACTTTTTGAACAAGTCCAAAAAGTTACGCTAGCCGCTATGGCACAAAACGAAGTTAGCTTGCCTCATTAGAGGCAGAATTAAAATAATGTTTCGTGATTTAGGATATTTTTGGTGGGGCGCGGTTTTGATTGAAGTTTATTTTTCTGTATGAGTATGAAGTTGAACTCTCTTGAATTATCTCTTGAAAGTGGAAAATTTCGACATCGGCTGTAAATTGCACTGCATCGGCGGATACTAAATTATTATTTACGGTACATACCAAACATGACGAGCTGTCATTATGTTGAATATGCTCTACTTCATGGATTGCGGCAAAGCTTGTAACAATGGCAAAGAGAATTGAGAGTAGCAGATTAAATTTCATTGTGATAATTTTACCATAATTTTATATTATGTATAGAAAAAATTGTGGTTTAAATTAAGCTACGAAGAACTATGATAATAACAATAAAGTATTGAAAGAGAGTACATGTTTCATACAAAAAGCGCAGAAGAGACTTTGCTGGATTTAGAGTGCAGTGTTGATGGGCTAAGCAGCTCTGAAGTGGCATCTCGCAGTGAACATTACGGAAAAAACCTTTTACCCGAAGCTAAAAAACAGACTCTTTTAGAGATATTTGTAGAGCAGTTTAAAAGCCCCGTTATCTACATACTCTTAATCGCAGCTGCCATTTCGTTTGCAATAAAAGAGTTTAGCGATGCCGGATTTATAATGGCAGCGCTTGCTATGAATGCAGTGGTGGGAACGTATCAGGAGTATACGGCAGGTGAGAGAGCCGATGCGCTAAGAAAGGTAATAAAAACATATGTAAATGTCTTAAGAGACGGCAATAGAGTTGAAATTTTAAGTGAAGATATTACCGTCGGCGATATAGTTTTTTTTGAATCTGGTGTTAAAGTTCCATCAGATATACGCCTTATCGAGACAAATGATCTTCAGGTAAACGAGTCGCTTCTCACGGGAGAGTCGATTGAAGTAAATAAAAATTGCAACTATATCTCAGGCAATGTTGATGAGCCTTTGGGCGAGAGACAAAATATGCTCTATGGCGGCTCTTTAGTTACAAAAGGAAGAGCAATCGGTGTAGTGAGTGCGATTGCAAGCCAAACAGAGGTCGGTAAAATCGCCTCTCTTCTAGCCTCTAGCAAGGAGACAAAGCCGCCGTTAATTCTTCGCATGGAGAAGTTTTCAATCAATATCTCAAAGATGATAGGCATAATTGCTATTTTAATCATCATGCTTGGCATCTACCGAGAGATTCCGCTACAAGAGATTTTTTTGTTAACAGTCGCACTTGTCGTGTCTGCAATACCTGAGGGGCTTCCTGTCGCAATTACGGTAGCCCTTAGCGTTGCGAGCGGTGTTATGAGCAAACGAAATGTCATAGTGCGTAAACTTTCCGCCATTGAGGGGCTTGGATCTTGTACCCTCATAGCAAGCGATAAAACGGGAACTATGACGCAAAATCGCCTTAGCGTTGAGCATTTTGTAACGAAAGAGAGAACTTATAATTCAGATGAACATATTGATGAGCATGTAGTTCTTGCATCGATTTTATGCAATGAATCGACTTTTCATAAAAAAGAGGGTGAGTCTGTTTTCATCGGGGATCAGGTTGATGTTGCACTCTTGAGATATGCGCTTGCTTTAGATGAATCACTCTTTGAGAAGTATAAAACACTAAAGCCTCTCAATCAAATCCCTTATGAACCTGTAAATAAGTACTCTGCGGCAAGTTATGAGATTGATGGTAAAAAAATACACTTTATAAAAGGCTCTCCTGAAGTTATACTCGGCAAATGCGAACTTGGCGAAGATGATAAGAAATATATTTTAAAACAGGTGGATGAGTGGGCAGCTAAAGGATTTAGAAATATCGCTTTGGCATATAAACTAAGTGATGAAAAAGAGATAGCCGAAAACGGTTATATTTATCTCGGATTTGCAGCCATTGCCGACCCGCTTCGTGAGGGAGTCAAAGAGGCTGTAAAAACTGCCGAAGAAGCTGGAATAGAAGTCGTAATGGTAACGGGAGATCATCCAAATACCGCATTTTATATAGCAAAAGAACTAGGTATCGCCATAAGCAAGGATGAGGTAATTGACGGGTTGGAGATCTCTCGTTGGATGGAGCGGGGAGCATACAAAGAGGAAATTGCCGCCAAGAGAGTTTTTGCACGGGTTTCGCCTGAACAAAAACAGCTTATCGTAAAAGCATTTCAAGATCTCGGTCATTTTGTAGCAGTTACTGGAGATGGTGTAAATGATGCACCGGCATTAAAGTTTGCAAATATCGGCATTGCAATGGGAAAAAGCGGTACGGATGTTGCGCGTGAATCAAGCGATTTGATTTTGACTGATGATGCTTTTAGCTCTATCGTCAACGGCATAGAGGAGGGGCGGGTAGCGTACGATAACATCCGCAAAGTCATTCATTTGCTTATATCAACGAGTTTTGCAGAGATAACGCTTATTTTACTCTCGATGCTCTTTTTTATTCCTATACCGCTTTTGCCTGTTCAGATACTATGGCTCAACCTTGTCGCAAACGGCTTTCAAGATATGGCTTTGGGAGTTGAAAAAGCTGAACCGGGAGTCTTAAAACGAAAAGCAAGGGATACGAAAGAGCCTATATTTAATAGGGCAATGTTAAGCAGAGTAGTTGTCGGCGGTTTTTATATGGGGGTTTGTGCATTTGCTCTTTTTTATACACTGCTTGAGATGGGTTATAGTGAAGATATGGCAAGAAATATTACTTTGCTTTTGATGGTGCTTTTTGAAAATGTATCTACGTTTAATTCACGCAGTGAAAATAACTCTATCTTTAAAATAAATCATTTTCAAAATAAATTTTTATGGATCTCGGTTATAGCGGCGCAGGGAGTTCACATTATATCTATGTACAACCCTTTTATGCAGTCGCTGCTCAGTATTGAGCCTGTTAGTTTAGATGTGTGGGTAGCACTTTTGTGCATTGCTTTAACACTTGTTGCGGTTATGGAGGCGGAGAAATATTTTAGGAAGAAACTCTCGTCATAAAGAGAGCCTCTCTTCCAAATCACTCACAACTTGATGCATTTTAAAGAGCGAATCAGGATTTAGTGAAATAGAATCTATACCGTTTTGCACTAAAAACTCCGTGATTTCTGGATAATCAGATGGTGCTTGACCGCAGATGCCTATATATTTGCCTCTTTTCTTGCATGCCTCTATAGCCATTTGGAGCATTCTCTTTACCGCTTCGTTTCTCTCGTCAAATATATGGGCGATTTTTGCACTCTCTCTATCAACGCCAAGTGTTAGCTGTGTTAAATCGTTTGAGCCGATGGAGTAACCGTCAAAAATCTCTAAAAACTTATCGGCTAGTACGACATTTGCGGGAATTTCGCACATTGCATAGATCTCAAGAGAGTTTTTGCCTTGAACAAGTCCTTGTTCGTTCATAATCTCTATAACTTTTTTGCCCTCCTCAGGTGTGCGGACAAATGGAATCATTATTTTAATATTCGTAAGCCCCATATCATCACGCACTCTTTTAAGTGCCTCGCACTCCCACATAAATGCTTCACGGTAACTATCATCATAGTAGCGGCTTGCCCCTCGAAAGCCTATCATAGGATTTTCTTCTTCCGCTTCATAATCAAAACCGCCCGTCATGCCGCGGTACTCGTTGCTTTTAAAATCGCTTGTTCTTATAATGACCGGTTTTGGGTAAAAAGCAGCCGCAATCATTCCCACACCCTCACTGATTTTTTGTAAAAAGAACTCTTTTTCATCACTGCACGGAGTCATAAAAGAGCGGATTTTATCCTCGTCTTTAACGCTTTTTCCTTTGTGCATATCAACAAGCGCCATAGGATGGGCGTTGATGGAGTTGTTCATGATAAACTCCATTCTGGCAAGCCCCACACCGTCGTTTGGCATTTTTGCAAAGTTAAAAGCCTCTGCTGGATTTCCGACATTTACAAAGAGTTTTGTTTTTGTAGGTTTAAGTTTGCTTATATCTATAGTTTTGATAGAGTACTCAAGCTCTCCTTCATACACATGCCCCTCATCGCCCTCGGCACAACTGACGGTTACTATTTGAGAATCTTTTAAAACTTTTGTGGCATTCGTACACCCGACAACGGCTGGAACGCCTATTTCTCGTGCAACGATAGCGGCATGACATGTACGGCTTCCGCGGTTGGTTATGACTGCCGAAGCTTTTTTCATAACAGGCTCCCAGTCGGGATTTGTCGTATCTGCTACTAAGATATCGCCGTCATTAAAGTGTGCAAATTCGGTCGTATCATTTATAACGGTTATTTTTCCCGTACCGATTTTTTCGCCTATTGCCCGTCCCGATGTTAAAATTTTTGCACCTTTTGCGTTAAGTGAATATTTTTGGCTTGTCATACTTTTGTTTTGTTTGCTCATTACGGTTTCAGGTCTTGCCTGAACAATGTAGAGCTTAGAGTCGCCTCCGTCTTTTGCCCATTCAATATCCATCGGTCGTTTATAGTGCTCTTCGATAATTAGCGCCTGCTTGGCAAGTTCTATCACTTCATCATCGTTTATGGAGAAGCTCTCTTGCTCCTCTTTCGTTGTTGCGACATTTAGAGTGCGTGTATCTTCGCTGTATAACATCTTCTCTTTTTTACTTCCCAAAGAGTGTTTTAAAATGGTGTTGATTCCATTTTTTAGAGTAGGTTTAAAGATAAAAAACTCATCGGCGTTTACCCGCCCGCTTACCACATTTTCGCCTAGTCCCCAGATGGAGTTTATAAGTATGAGATTCTCAGAACCGCTTTCGGTGTCTATGGTAAACATAATCCCGCTTGAAGAGATGTCGCTTCGCACCATCTTCTGCACACCCACCGAGAGAGCAACTTTGAAATGGATAAAGGAGCGGCTTGTGCGGTAGCTGATGGCTCGGTCGGTAAAGAGTGAAGCAAAACATTTTAAAACGCACTCTAAAAGTTCCTCTTCGCTGCCGACATTTAAAAAAGTCTCTTGTTGTCCCGCAAAAGAGGCATCTGGCAAATCTTCGGCAGTTCCGGATGAGCGAACTGCTACATCGATATTTTGTGAGCCATATTCGTTTGAGAGAGTTTTGTATGCTTCAAGAAGCTCATCTACAAGTGCTTTTGGAAGATGTGAGTTTAAAATAAGGGTACGGACTTCAAGTCCGCGCTTTTGAAGATTATCGGTATCGGTTATATCTAAATCACTAAGTATTGATGCAATTTTATCTTTTATACCGTTTTCTTTAAGAAGCAGCCAGTAAGCATCGCTTGTGGTGGCAAAACCGTTTGGGATATTTACACCCTTTGGGGTTAGGTTTTGGTACATCTCTCCAAGCGAAGCGTTTTTACCGCCGACAATAGTAACATCATTGATATTAAGTTCATTGAAAAAGCGTATATATTGCATAAGAAGAACCCCTCTGATATGAAAAAGTTATTCGTATATACTATCATAAAATCGGGTATTAGAGAGGATAAAAAAAGCTACCTTAAGAGTGATTGCTCTCTTTTTTTACAAAGTGACATTCCGTAGTAGAGTATGGACATGTTTTTGATATGCTCATCTCAAACTGCTCTTCCTCTATGCCGCTTTGTTTTCGTTCATAATGTCGCATTGCGGCACGAAAAGCAGTGAGAACCATATTTGCACTGTCTTGATGTTCGGTTGAAACACGCTCAACTTGTTCGCCCTCAGGTTTGCTTGTATCAACTTTTGGAACAGGAATGGATGCATAACTCTCTTTTAGTTCATTCTCCAGTGCCAAAGTCGTCTCTAGCGCATTTGCTATCTCGTCGCCTTTTATCATCTCGGTAAAAAGCGAGCCAAGCGTTGTTGTATCTTGTGTGCCGTTTGTGCCGAACTTTACATCCGTAATAAACTTCTCATCTCTTTTTATATACATGATGACATAACTTTTTGTAGCGTGATCTATGCCTATTCCGACACAATCGGCATCTTCAAACTTCCCGTAGTTTTCCGGCTGCATAAGATGTTTGCCGATTTCTGCTTGCAGCTCTTTATCTTCACTCATTTTTTTACTCTCCAAGTTTTTCTATACTTACGCCGTTATCTTTAATGAATTTTGAGATTACCTCAGAGTGCGTATGCTCATAAGGTTTTAGATAGACGATTCGCTTGATGCCGCTTGCAATTAAGTTTTTACTGCACTCGCTACACGGTTCAAGCGTGACATAGATAGTCGCACTCTCAATACTAATTCCTTTTCTTGCCGCCCAAATGATTGCATTCATCTCTGCATGTATCTCATAAGTTTTTGACCATTCATGATGTTCGGCAGTATATTCGCCGTTCCAGTGTTCACGGCAGTTTACATATCCTGCAGGAGTGCCGTTGTAACCCGTACTTAGAATTCTTCCGTCTTTTACGATTACAGCGCCTACCTGTTTGGAGACGCATTTTGAAGCGGTTGCAATCTCCTGTGCGATTTTTATAAAATTTTCATCACTTAACATCTATTTGACTTCTCGAATCGTTTTGATCTCCGCATTTCCCTTAAGTCTTGCAAAGTAGTCGCTTAAAACTTGTTCTCTTTTTTTTCCCATAATAAGATTTACTATCTCATTTTTAGAGTTTTCATAGTTTGACTCTTTGCGATTTTGCGTCTCTTGGAGGAAAAAACTCACAAAAGCGCCGTTTGGTTCTTTAATAATAGGAGTAAAAGTTCCATCTTTTGTATTTTGAAGCATTTTTGCCAATTCAGGTGAAATTTTGTCATACGGAAGTATCTGCTCATTGACTTTCACTTCGTTAGAGTTGTACATGGGAGTAGTTATCTTTTTTTCAAGCGCGTCCCTATTTTGTGAGCCGTATATTGTAACTTTAAAAGCACTCGGGCGTGAAAAATCTTTCTTATAGAGTTCATAATACTCTTTTATCTCATCTTCTTTTGGGATATCGATAGATGAGTAAGCAATCGCAGAATAGAGCTTTTGAGAGATAAGTTTCTCTTTTGTTTTCTCTTTAAACTCCGTAGAACTAAAGCCATTTGAGTTTCTAACCGCTTCATAAAGCTCGTCAATGCCCATTTTGTTTGCTGCTGCTACTTTTTTAATGTCATCGTAGACTTCAGCAGAACTTACGCTGATTTTTCTCTCATCTATCTCCGCAGTTTCGAGTTTTTTTCTTATCAAAATATCAGTTGCAGCGGCTGCACTCACATTTGAAATGCGCATCTCCTCTTTGATATCATGGAGAGTAATAATATCTCCTTTGACCATAACACTCACCCCATTAAGAGGCTCTCCACAAAGAAACGTGCTAAAAAGAAGAGGCAATAATATTTTGTACATTTAAAATCCTGTAAAATTTAAGAGAGGTATTTTACCAATATATTTATTAACCTTGCACTATTTTAGCTATTTGCTTAAGTGTATAGTTGTGCATGTGAGGCGATATAACAGTATTATTTCATTTTATTTATGAACCTCTGTACAAATTAACTCAAAATTTGTTTTATCTTTGTTAGAATACAAGGAAAAATATTTTAAAATCAAATTATTAAGTAATTGACAAAAGGAATTGAATGCGAAAAAACACCCTTAAAGAGCTAAAAGGGTTGATTCGACAATGACACCGACAAACGTACTTATAATTGATGATTCAAAAATGATTACAAGGTTGACAGCCAAAATTTTGTTGTCAAATAAAATCTCTAACTATTTTTTTCATGAAGATCATATCTACATCGCTTATGATGGCATGCAAGCTATTGAGATGCTCAGCAAATACCCGAATATATCGCTTTTAATCTCTGACATCATGATGCCTGAACTTAACGGACATGAGCTTATAGAGATACTTATAGATACGGGGAAGATCAAAACACTAGATGTAATTTTTATAACCACACCCATAAATACAAAAATCATATCAAAAAAAATCAGTGAAAATATCAAAGGCGTTATCTACAAACCTTTTAGTGCCGAGAGCTTTTCTGATTTTTTTAATAATTTACAAAGAGAATATGAAAGAAAAATTCAAGATGAGAAAAAAATAAAAACAGATCACGCCAAACAGATGAAATATATCAGAACATGGGTTCAAAACTATTGTGATGAAGATAAAATCGATATTCAAACAGAAATATTAGAGACTCTTATCCACTGTGAATTTGATCATTTTTATGCTATTGATGCAGATGAGTTGTACAT
>CAIUZU010000360.1 GCA_903903705.1 uncultured Helicobacteraceae bacterium | reverse complement strand
GTTACTAAAATTTTATATTTATTGCTCTTTTTCATAGGTCGTATTTTATCACTAATATTTTAAAAACTTGACATTACAACTTCTATTAGTGTAAAATTCTGCCATTAAAATGTATAATATACACTTTCCCTATGCACGACAGAAAAATACCAGCAGTGCAAAATCTCAAAATATTAAGGTAGCTATTTCATGAGCGATATCGATTCTCAACAGCCTCGCAAAAACAGTAACAACAAAACAACAAATGCAAAGACAAGAACGCACAATCCCGTAAAAGGTGTCAGTGTTGAAGATCTCCGTATTAAAAGTATAGAAGATCTAACGGCTATGGCTATTGAGTTAAACATCGAACAGCCAAATGAGCTTAAAAGACAAGACCTTATCTTTGAAATCTTAAAAGCACAAACAGAACAGGGCGGTTTTATCCTCTTTATGGGTATTTTAGAGATTATGCAAGACGGTTACGGTTTTATCCGTTCAATCGATAAAAGTTTTGATGAGAGTATCAATGATGCTTATGTTTCAAACACTCAGATCAAACGCTTTGCTCTTAGAAACGGGGATGTTGTCACGGGACAAGTACGACCTCCAAAAGAGCAAGAGAGATACTATGCGCTCATAAAGATAGAAGCCGTAAACTCGCTTCCGCCTGAAGAGAGCAAAAAAAGACCTCTTTTTGAAAATCTTACTCCACTTTACGCAACAGATCAAATCAAACTTGAGTATAGAGAAAAAGGTCTTACGGGTCGTATGATGGATCTATTTGCTCCTATTGGAAAAGGTCAGCGTGGACTTGTTGTTGCACCTCCAAGAAGCGGTAAAACGGAGCTTCTAAAAGAGATAGCTCACGGTATCACACATAACCATCCAGAGATAGATTTGATGGTTTTACTTGTTGATGAAAGACCTGAAGAGGTAACTGATATGGAGAGAAGCGTCAAAGGTGAGGTTTACAGCTCAACTTTTGATATGCCTGCAAAAAACCATGTAAAAGTGGCTGAAATGGTAATAGAAAAAGCAAAAAGAAGAGTCGAACTTGGCAAAGATGTCGTTATACTTCTTGACTCTATCACTCGTCTTGCCCGCGCTTACAACACCGTAACACCTTCAAGCGGCAAGGTTCTCTCAGGCGGTGTGGATGCAAATGCTCTACATAAACCAAAGAGATTTTTCGGAGCTGCAAGAAATATAGAAAACGGCGGAAGTTTAACCATTATCGCAACTGCTCTTGTGGATACGGGAAGCAGAATGGATGAAGTTATCTTTGAAGAGTTCAAAGGTACGGGTAACTCAGAGGTTATTCTTGATAGAAAAATTGCTGACAGAAGAATTTTCCCTGCTATCGACATCCTTAAATCAGGAACTAGAAAAGATGAACTTCTTATCGGTCCTGATGTACTGCAAAAAGTATTTATTCTTCGTCAGATGATTCACAAACAAGATGATGAAGTCGAAGCACTTAAATTTGTCTACACTACAATGGGCAAAAAACCGACTAATGCAGAATTTTTAGAAAGCATGAATCCAAACCAATAAACTATGAAAGTAGGCGTATTTGATAGCGGAATCGGCGGACTAACGGTCGTAAAATCTCTTTTAGAGAACAAACTCTTTGAAGAGATTGTCTACTTTGGAGATACTGCCCGTGTGCCTTACGGCATAAAAGACAAATCTACTATCATTCGCTATGCTATAGAGGCCGTAGAGTTTTTCAAAAACTTTGAGCTAGATCTTATCATCGTTGCATGCAATACCGTAAGTGCCCACGCACTTGACGATATGAGAGAGGTTTCCTCTTGCCCTGTTATCGGCGTTGTTGAAGCAGGTATCTTGGCGGCGTCAAATGCGCTTAAAGATAAAAACTCAAACATCCTCATTCTTGGGACAAAGGCGACAATCAACTCAAAAGCTTACGAGATAGGACTAAAGGAAAAAGGGTTTAGCAACCTTCAGGCAAAAGCAACAGGACTGTTTGTTCCTATCGTTGAAGAGGAGATTTATAGCGGCGAGATTTTGGAAGCGACATTTAAACACTACTTTGACGCCCTTAAAAAACCAGACGCCATCATCTTAGGATGTACGCACTTTCCTCTAATCTCTGATGCAATTGGGAACTATTTCGGCGAAGATACCATTCTAATCCATTCAGGCGATGCTATCGTAGAACAGCTTGAACTTGATTTTAAATTCAGTACAAAATACGAGACGACAAAGTTAGAGTTTTTTGCCTCAGAAAATCCCGATGCTCTAAAAAACGTAGCAAAGAAGTGGTTAAACATATAAAACAATAAAAGGAAATTTCTTATGCGCTATCTAGCTCTTGTTTTTATATTTCTACTCTCTCTACAAGCTGATGAAGAGTATCAGTTAGGCAAAGGCGTACAAGTCGGTTCACTGCCATTTTATGTAGGCGGATACTTTTCACTTGACTACAAACATACGGACGATATTGACAGATACAGAATAGACGATTTGGCTGTTTTGGGTTATGGGAATTATGAAAAATTCTCATATATGGCTGAATTTGAGTTTAAAGAGATGTATGTAGAGACGCACAAAAACGGTGTTAAAGATAGCACAAATAGCGATAGGTTGTACACTGAGAGACTCTATATAGACTATAACCTCAATGAAAATTACATGTTTAGAGTCGGTAAATATAACTCACCTATAGGTTTTTGGAACCTGCTGCCTGTAAACGTCCTTCGAGAAACAACATCCAATCCAATGAGCACATCAATTATTTTTCCAAAATTTACAACGGGGCTTGGCAGCTCTTATATGTCATACGGCGATGGTGAACTAAAAGCAGATGTTATGCTGCAGCACAACAATGATATTGACGATGAGTACAATAATTACAAAATTGATGAGCATTATGGATTTGGCATATCATACGAGAGAGATGACTATACACTAAAACTAAACGGCGGTTATTTTCACAATCTCAATAACTTCTTAGTCCAAGACAATCTTTACTACTTTCTTCTATCTGCAAAATATGAATCCGACAAATATCAGATTTTATCTGAAGTAGGCTCTCAAAAATCCAAGAACGATTATACTACCGACTATGCGCTCTACATACAAGGTCTATACCGCTTTAGCGAGCAGCATATAGGAGTCATAAGAGTCGAATCATACGATGACAATCTCAATGCAACTGATGATGACATGTTGATATTTGGCTATACATACAGACCTCTCTATCCTATCGCAATAAAATCTGAATACCAGTTTCACTCACAAAGTAACCAAAATCAGTTTTTATTCTCTTTCTCAGTGCTCTTCTAATGAAAACAGTTATCAGAATTATATTATTGACAATCGTATTATCAAT
>CAIUZU010000359.1 GCA_903903705.1 uncultured Helicobacteraceae bacterium | reverse complement strand
TTTTCATAAATTATCTTATTAAACCACTCTTTACTTCCTCCCAAGAACGACCCATTTCTCTATCATTATGAAATGATGAAATTCTTGAATCTAACTCTGCTTTTTGTTCGGTTGAAAGTTCTAAATTCTTATTATCAATCGCAAAATCTTTTATATTATTATCTACTATAAACTTTAACGCTTTCATAATTTCATCTTTTGAATTATTAAAAAACTTCTCTATTTTTGGCTCTTCTATTGATAATTGCATCATAATGAACTCCTCTTATTGGTGCTATTGTAGCATATTTTTTTCTATACAATTCAATCACATCCCGGAAAATAAATCTCCGCTTTTTATAATCCATTCCCCCACATATGCATCTTTTTTGCCATTACCAAATCGTAGCCGTCTATGATATCTATCTCGTTTGGAGCACGAAATTCATACTCTTCTAATATAGCTTTCACTGCCTCAATATCCATAACACCTTTTTTCTCGATAATTATAATATTTGCCGTATTGGCAAGTGTCAGATATGCAAGTTTTAAAATCATTTTTTGATTTTCGTGAGCATAAAAAATATCTTTTAAAACTATTATGTCATGGTCTCTTGGAAGGGAACGAAACGGTTTTTTAAAATCTTTGACATGCTGTATGTTTGTGTATGGAAGTTTTAAATCTGCTTGTAAATTATTTTGGTCGTATATTACCAGATCAAATTTACCGCCGACATCCTGCATCGCCTTTTCAAATAAAAACGCTATATCATCTAAAGCGGTTGTGACATGCAGATAGTGATTGCCCGGAAGCGGATTAAAAAGCTTTTTAAATTGTTCTAGATCTACCATGAATTTTGTTATCAATACGCCATTTCGTTAAGTTCTCTAAACAAAAATGCTTCCATGATCTCATCGATACTTCTTTGAGAATGAGCTACCAAAACCATCATGTTAAGCTCGATAAAGGGCCAAACATACTCGTTATCGTTCATCACTATTAGCACTTCGCTAAAATTTTCAAAGCCGTCTTTGTCTTCATTAAATATGACACTGCTTACTTCGCCCTCTTCTAAGAGTATCTGAACCCAGCTTTTTGCATTATCTATTTTTGTTATGGCTGCTTCTTGTGGATCCTGAGAACTCATCGGAATTAAAATATACATTTTACTTTTCCACCTTTGACTCATCAAGCGCTATCGCATCGTTGTCCATCACGCCTATACCTCTTTTCAAAACATTTTGAGCTATCTCTTTGGCATCATTGAGCGAGTGCATTTTGTAAGTTCCGCACTGGTAAACATTAAGCTCCGGAATATCTTTTTGCTCTTTAACTTTAAGTATATCTTCCATAGAAGCTCTCCATGCCTCGGCAACGCTAGCTTCATCCGGAGTGCCGATAAGGCTCATGTAAAATCCCGTGCGACAACCCATCGGGGAGATATCTATAATCTCTACGCTATCGCTATTTAAATGGTCTCTCATAAATCCTGCAAAAAGGTGTTCTAGCGTATGAATTCCCTCAGAAGACAAAATCTCTCTGTTTGGCTGAACAAATCTTAAATCAAAAACGGTTATATCGTCCCCTTTTGGTGTTTTCATTCCCTTTGCACGGCGAACTGCAGGGGCATTCATAATTGTATGGTCAACTTTAAAACTGTCTAATAGGGGCATATACTTTCCTTATATTTTTAGTTATTGTAACATTTATAATCGAAATAAAAAATTACTCCTCATTCTACAGATATCAACTATTTTATTAATCTTAATTAGCTGTTACATTTCTGTCATTTATTAACATTTTTGTAATAATAGTTATGATAGAGTGCTTATTCTTTTTTTAAATCAGGAAATTAAATTATGAACTTAAATTTAAAATCGAAATTATTATTGTTGTCGACTATTCCTCTACTTTTTGTTATAGCTCTATCGTCAATGGTTCTTTTTGAACTCTATAAAAATAAAAAAAATCTTTCCCTTACAAAATACCGCATTCTTGAGGCTGAGGCAATATCAAAAGTTATTCACTCTTTACAGATTGAGAGAGGTTTAACGGCAGAGCTTATTGCCAGCGACAATCTTAATGAAAAAGATGAAAAACTAACGGCAGCAAGAGAAAATTCAAACAAAGCAATCGAAAATGCAAAAGTTACTTTCTTAAAAATTACCAAAAATAGCGACAGCTACATCTTAAATATTTTAAAAGACATTAAGTCAAGAGCCGATGCACATTTAATTTCTTTACCCGTAAAAGATGCC
>CAIUZU010000358.1 GCA_903903705.1 uncultured Helicobacteraceae bacterium | reverse complement strand
AGCTTGTGTTCTTAACTGCACAAAGACATGTGATGCAAAACAATCTCTCCAGAGCAAAAGATTTGCTGAGTGAATATAGCACGGTAGTCTCAAAAAAGCAGCTTATCAAACTTCTCCTTACACAAAACAGGGAGTTTGTTGATCTCTTAAAAGCAATCCAAAGAAGAGATTTTCAAACCGTTTATCAGTTAGTGGATAAAAATAAGCTACTAAAGCAGATCCCAAACTATGTTGCCCTAAACACTCAAATCCAAGAGAGCTTAAAAGAGATAGAAGCAGATATAAAAATCGGTGAGATAAGCAGAGCAGAGGTTCTTCTGCTTACATTAGAAGGTATTGGACATATTTCTGAGAAAGTAGAAGATCTGCAAAAAAAATGCCGATGTGTTTTATTGCTTCAAAAAGCTTATGAAGAGAGTGATTTTAAAAGCTGTTACGAGATCTTAGATATGCATGATTATCTAAAGTCGGTGGAACTTGGGCTGTTTCTTGAAAAACATTGGTTTAAACTTGTACTAAAATGTGAAGAGTTTGCACTTATCGGCAATATTGAAGATATACAAAAAACAGTCGGTGAATTTATAGATCTTCGTGAGCGAAGCGATAAAATAAGAGATCTGTTAAGAGTCGGCTTTCATGTGAGAATCGGCATATTAGCAGATAAAAAAGATTTTAAAAATGCTGAAACTACCATATATGTCTACATTGATGAGTTCGGCGTTGACAAAGAGGTTAAACAAATTATGAAAAAGTTTGAAAAAATCTCATCACATAAACTAGCTCTTACGCAGACAAATGATGAGATTACTGTGAAACACCGGTAATCTTCAAAAGGCTTTCGAGTGTATCGTTAAACTCATTTATCATAGTTGACTTTTGAGTTAAAAATTTCTCCATCTCAGCTTTTTTGTTTATCGCTTCGTCAAGTTCAGGATCACTCCCTTTTTGATATGCTCCGATGCGGATAAGCACCTCATTCTCTTTTAAAATAGTATAGAGTCTCCTAAATTTAAAAACCGCCTTTAAATGCTCTGGAGAGATGATGTCACTCATAACCCTAGAAGCCGAGTTTAGTATATGAACGGGCGGATAGATACCGAAATCCGTAAGCTCACGTGAAAGTACGATATGCCCGTCTAAAATAGAGCGAGATTGATCAGCGATTGGGTCACTCATGTCATCACCCTCGATAAGAACCGTAAAAAAGGCGGTAATTGAGCCTTTGCCTTCCTCTTTTCCTGCACGCTCCATAAGCTGAGGCAGAAGCGTCAATGAAGATGGCGGATAACCCTTCGATGTCGGAGGTTCACCGAGTGCCAAACCTATCTCTCTTTGAGCCATGGCAAATCTTGTAACAGAGTCCATAATAAAGAGAACATCCAAGCCCTGCTCTTTAAAAAATTCCGCTACACTCATCGCAGCAAATGCACCGTACTTTCTCATGAGCGGCGAATCATCGGAAGTTGCAACGATTATAACGGTATTTTCTAGATTTCCGCCTAGATTTTTCTCTATAAACTCAGGAACTTCTCTACCACGCTCACCGATTAATGCAACTACTTTTATAGGCGCATCCGCTCCTCGTACAATCATTCCCATGAGAGTTGATTTTCCGACCCCACTCCCCGCAAAAATACCAAGTTTTTGACCTTTTCCACATGTTAAAAGTCCGTCGATGCTTTTTACTCCGACACTAAAAACCTCATCTATCATACCACGCTTCATCGCTTGAATAGGCGCTTTTATAATTGGAGAGAGATGTGGACTGTCTATGTTTCCTTTACCGTCAATCGGTCTCATGAAAGGGTCTACAACACGCCCTAGCAGTGCCGAGCTTACCGGAATATTTAAACCTGTTTGGTCTAAAAATACTTTATCACCTGAGCAAAATCCCTCGACAAAACCAAAAGGAGTGATAAAAAATGTGCTGCCGTCTATCTCGGTAACCATTCCGATGGTTTCTTGATTTGTATCGTTTGAGATTATTTTTACTATATCGCTGATACCTACTTTTAGTCCACGAGCGGTGATAACGGTTGCATTTATCTTAACAACCTCACCGAATGCGACTGAGTATTTTTTATCTGAGATTTTTTCTTTAAGTGAAGAGAGCGGCACTAAAAACCTCCTTGATAGGCAACGAGTCTAATAACGTGAGCCGGTAGGAGAGTTTATCAGAGAGAAAAATTCGCTTCTTGTTTTCTCATCTTTTTTAAACAACCCACGAAGTGCTGAAGACGTTGTAGTTGAGTTGATTTTCTCAACGCCTCTCATCTCCATGCACATGTGCCTTGCTTGAATAACGACTGCAACGCCCTTTGGCTGAATCGTATCCATAATCGCATCGGCTATCTGCTCCGTCAACTGCTCTTGTATCTGCATACGACGTGCAAAAACATTGACAACACGAGGAATTTTCGACAAGCCTACCACTTTTCCATCGGGTATATACGCTACATGAACACGACCTATAATAGGCAAAAGATGGTGCTCACATGTAGAGTAAAACTCTATGTCTTTTAAAAGCACCATCTCATCATTTGAACTTGTAAAAAGTGCAGATCTAAGTATCTCATGCGGATCTTCTTTGTAACCGCCGAAGATAAACTCATAAGCCTTTTTAACTCTTTGTGGAGTCTTTAAAAGCCCTTCTCTGTTTGGATTCTCTCCAACATGAAGCATCATATATTTTACTGCATTTTCAAATTCTGTATCTTGTTTATCCGACAATGTTACTGCCTTTTTAAGGTTTTTATAACGATAGAGTATCAAGAAATAGCTGAGAAAATGATGTAATTATTTTTTAAATAATTTT
>CAIUZU010000357.1 GCA_903903705.1 uncultured Helicobacteraceae bacterium | reverse complement strand
CGTACATTTCTAAAAACTCTTTTTGTTTTTGCACATCGCCCTTGAGGCTCTCTTTACCAAACATGGAGGGAAGCAGATCCCAAAAATAGTTTTTTGCCCTACCGTAGAAAAACTCTGCTTTGTTGCAAGGAACATCGGGATTGAATGTACCGATGATAAGTACCTTTTTGCCCTCAAGCGGGTAAGATTTTAAAAATTTATGTTTGACTAGCATATATCTATAACTTTTCTAAAAGGTATCATAGTGGATTTTACAAAACCCTGTTTTTCATAAAACTTATGGGCTTTGAAGTTATCGCCGTCACTTAAGAGAGTTACACGCATACACCCTTTTGCTTTTATGCACTTCAACGCAAAGTCCATCAGAGACGAGCCGATATCTTGCCCACGATACCGCTTATCTACAATCATATCTTCTAAAATAGCCACTTTTGCTCCCAAAGTCGTTGAAACTGTATATAAAATATTAACCATTGCGACTATTTCATCATCCAATGAAGCAACAAAAATCTCTCCGACACTCTTATCTGAGATAATTTTTTTTAAACCTCTCTCTTGGGCTTTTTCGTCCGGCAGAAATTCCACCTCTTGTGTAAAAAGTTCATTTAAAAGCCTGCACAGCTCTTTTACATCTTCTATTTTCGTAACTCTGCAAGTTATCATAAAATCACTCCTTGTTTTGCATGTAAAGTATAAACTTTTGCATTTTTTACTCTTATATCAACATCTCCCGTAAAACCCAAACTTTTAAGCTTTTTTATAAGAAATGTCATAAAAAACCCATGGGATATGATTAAGGTGTTTTTCTCAAAATCTATTTGAGATATAAAATCATTTATGCGGCTTTTGGTATCGCTTCTATTCTCGCTTGATGTAAAATCAAAATACCAGAAAACCCTGCCGACAGATAACCATAACCATTTTGGAAGCTTCAAGCTCGTATCGATAAAAGCTTTTATGCCCACTTCCGCTAATAACTCGCTTGTTTTATAGGTTAGGTTTAAATGATCGGCTGTGTTGATGGCTCTATTTTGCGATGAGACATAAATATTGCCTATATCTTTTGGAATATCTATGTCAATGTATTTAAGCTCAAAATTATCATAATCTTTCACCCAAGCATTAAATTCTTGTGAGTTGAGCCGATTTTTTGAGATGTCTTTGACTTTGAAATGTCTTATCAAATGTATCATCGGTTTTTTAATTCTTCCCTTTGTTTTTTTGTAAGTCCCGATATTACAGATTCGTAAGAATGGTCGATTAATGCAAATAAAAGTTTATCATCCACATCGCCTTGTATTGTAACGGTATTCCAATGTTTTTTATTCATATGATAACCTGGTTGAACAGAGTCATAAAGAGAACGAAGTTCCAGAGCATAAACAGGATTGCATTTGAGATTTATTTTGAGCGGACTTTCATCTACCATCAAAGCAAACATTTTATTGCATACTTTATACACTCTTACCGTATCGTCAAAAGGATAATCAAAACTAGCCCCGTTTTTTGATAGCAGATATTTATCTATTTGT
>CAIUZU010000356.1 GCA_903903705.1 uncultured Helicobacteraceae bacterium | reverse complement strand
TTTTCATAATATTTTTTAGTGCAAATTACTAAAACTCTATCAACCTCTTCTATTAAATTCATAAATGAACCTAGATTACCACCCACTTTTAAATCAGCTTGGTCTATGATTGAATCAAAAGCATCATTTCTTAATTTATTTGATAAATTTAACACCCATTCTTTATGTTCTTTTGAATCATGAGAATATGATATAAAAATTTTTGGGATATTATCTTGTTTTTTCATTATTTGCCTTCTATAATTTTTACTAATATCAAAAGATATCTTCTAAAAAACCGTCTTGATAATCAGTCTATATCCACGAAGAGATTTTCTCTTTTTTTGCTAAAAAGTTTTTGTACTTCTGCCATCTGTTTTCTATGAGTTTTTCATCTTGCTTTTGTATAAAATCGTTAAGTACTTTTTGCCCAAAAAGTTGTTGCATATAATTTTCCGTTGTTTTTGTTGTTGCTTGTATCTTAGCTTATCCTTGCTATGCAAATCGTTAAACTCTTTTTAAATTTGTCAAAAAGGGATTTTTCTTTGCAATTTGCCATATTTTATACCTACATGTATATATTTACCTACAATAGCGTTTATGAAAATACACATAGATATAGACTGCTTTTTTGTCAGTGCGGCACGGATTAAAGAGCCTTTTTTACAAGGTAAGCCTGTTGCTATCGGTGGGCGAAGCGATACGAAGATCTTTAACAAAGAGGCAAAATGCCAGAGCGTAAATCTTGAGAACTCAGGCTCTTTTGTGCCTACTTTTTACAAAGCTTATGAAGAAAAAGACGATGATATAGATGCTTTTAGGGATGAAGACGGGCGTGTGCGAGGCATACTTACCACTTCAAGTTACGAGGCTAGAGCTTACGGCGTAAAAACTGCTATGAGCATAAAAGAGGCTTTGGGTTTGTGTCCGCATCTCAGCATTAAAGCACCCGACATGTCACTCTACCAAAAACTCTCTCACGAGCTTCATGAGTTTTTGCAAACAAAGATACCGCTTGTTGAACAGGCAAGCATTGACGAGTTTTACGGAGATTTAAGCGGCTGGGTTGAAGATGGCGATATTGAGAGTTTTATAGATGATTTACGCCATGAGATAAAAGATGTGATAAAACTTCCCGTCTCCATAGGCGCCGCTTCAACTCGCTACATCGCAAAACTTGCCACAACACATGCCAAACCTTTTGGCTGCAAAATCGTATATCCGCATGAGCTGGATAATTTTATAGAAAAGATTCCCGTCGGCGCATTTGCAGGAATAGGCAAAAGCATGAAAGAAAAACTCCGCTCGGCACAAATTCATACACTTGGCGAGTTAAAAAGGAGAAGAGGAACGATTGAGTCGTGGAGTCCTTATGCAAAAGAGCTTTACGCAAGAGTTTGCGCACTTAGCGATGATGAGATACAGACTAAACACATACGAAAATCCATCGGTATTTCACGAACATTCGATCCTCTTTACGATAGAGACGAACTTAGAAGAAGAGTCCATATCCTCGCTCGACATCTAAGTTTTGCCATCTTAAAACTAAAAGTTATTCCTACCGTTTTTCATCTAAGCATCGCTTATGAGATGAATCAAAAATCGCATAAAAATATAAGCCTGTGTGAGATTTTTACGGAAAAAAAGTTCGACTCTTTATGTTTGAGCCTTTTTAACGAAGCAGATATTTATAAAAGACTTCATGCAATTAGAATCAGCATAAACTGTTCAAGCTTTACAAGAGAGTCAAAAAAAGAGCTTTCTCTCATAGGGTTTCATGATGAGTTAAAGATGCACAAACTTACGGAGCATTCTCAAAGTATACGGGAAAAGTACGGGATTGATATGTTGAAATGGGGAAGTGAATTATGATAGAATAAAATTATGTTAAAAACTAACCTATTAGAACCAGTTCGTTCATTTGATGCAAGAAACTATCCTGATGACATGGGGACGCACATTGAGTCTTTTGCCGTGTTTGGCGGACTTGACTTGGAAATAGACACAAGCAAAGAGATAACAGTTTTGATAGAAGAGCTTATTCTTAAAAACTACAAACTTTTACATAAAAAGATAGAAGATTTAACATTGGCAGACAAAGAGTGTTTACGACTTCTACGTGCTTTGGCGGTTGGTGATAGAAAGATTTTTTCCGCCTTCAACAGAGCCGGACTAAACAATGCCAACGGCGGAAGCGCTCTAAACTACTTGGAGCAAAAAGGCTTAATCCAAATAGAGTTCTCAAGAGAAGAGCCTGCCAAAAGTCTTAACCCAAAAGGTAAACTCAAAAGAGAAATTTCAAGATACAGAATTTCTCATAAAGTGTTATTTACGCATCCGTTTTTAAGATTTTGGTTCTATTTTGTAGCTCCACATGCCAAAAAAATAGAACAGGGCGAATATGAGACTTTTTTTAAAGATTTTGAGATTAGACAAACCGGTTATACCAGTTTGGTTTTTGAAGAACTTTCGGAAATTCTGTTAAACTATAAT
>CAIUZU010000355.1 GCA_903903705.1 uncultured Helicobacteraceae bacterium | reverse complement strand
GTATAGAAGTTGATATAGAAGCAGATGATTTTGAGGGTTCTAATCCTTGGTTGTTTAGCGTATTTGTAAAATCAGATAATATTAGTGAAAACAGTGATAGTTTTGATGAATTTTTAGAAACAAAAGAGTCTTTGATAATAGCGTTAGAGCATGATAAAAAAGCCAAATACGTTGGTACGAGAGTAAATGAGGGCTGGCATGAATTTTATTTTTATGCAAAAGATTCAAAAAATCTAGAAACAGTCGTTGCACAAATGCTAAAAGGCAGCGGTTATAAGTATGAGTGCAGTGTTGTAAAAGATGCAAAGTGGGATTTTTATCATAAAAATCTTTTTCCGAGTGAGTTAGAGTTTCACAATATTCAAAGCGATAAAATTATTTTTTTACTAGAAGAAGAGGGTGACAATCTATCAATTTCTAGAGATGTAGAGCATTATTTATCTTTTGACACCGCTACTCAAAAAGAGAGATTTGTTAAGAATGCTTTGGACTGCGGATTTGAATTTAAAGATGATATCAGCTCTGAAGAGTTTGAACATGGCGTGGCACTTATAAAAAAACATTCTGTAGTTAGCGAAGAAGTAAGAAAAGTCGTTGAAGATCTCTACGAGCTTGTTAAAAAAGAGCATGGTTATTATGAGGGTTGGAGTACCGTATTGGTAGCAAGCGACGACTAATTTAACATGAAAAAGATGTTTGCAATCGTTGGAGTTATAAACTACTTAGCGGTTGTTTTTTTAAATGCTTTTACAGATTTGGGTCATAAGATAATCATCCAAAACACCGTCTTTAAAGTGTATGATGGAACAACTCAGATTATGCTCACGGCAGTCGTCAATGCTTTGATGCTTCTTCCTTTTATCTTGGCATTTTCGCCCTCCGGCTATCTCTCCGATAGATTTGCAAAAAATATTATAATGAAGCATGCTGCTCTTTTAGCTGTTTTTATCACTCTTACAATTACTTTTTCTTATTATCAAGGTTGGTTTTTTACCGCTTTTGCCCTTACATTTTTACTTGCCCTTCAAAGTGCGCTTTACAGCCCCGCAAAATATGGATATATAAAAGAGTTAGTCGGTATAAAGCATATAAGCGATGGAAACGGTGCGCTTCAAGCTGTTACGACAAGTGCGATTTTACTTGGGATTATAGTATATACCATACTTTTTGAGACGCTTTTAGGCAATGTTTTTACTTCAAAAGAGGATATATTAAAAACCATAGCGCCGCTTGGATGGCTTTTGGTTTTGGGTTCGGTTGTCGAGTATATGCTGACTTTGAAGCTGCCAAATAAGATGATAAAAGCAACTCGCAAAAAATTTGAGTTTGTCAAATACATAAAAGGTTTTTATCTGAAGAAAAACTTGATAATGCTTAGAAGAAAAAAAGAGGTTTTTGACTCCGTGATAGCACTTAGCCTTTTTTGGTCAATTTCTCAGGTCGTGTTGGCAATTTTCGGCGAGTACGCAAAGAGTGAGCTTGGTATTACAAATACGATTGTCGTTCAAGGCGTAATGACTTTTTCTGTTATCGGTATAGTATTTGGTTCAATATTATCGTCTGTTTTTTCAAAGTATTATATAAATATCGGACTCTCAACCCTTAGTGCATTTGGAATCGCAGTTATACTTTTTATTATCCCATTTACAACAAACACTCTGCTTTTAGGAGTTGAATTTATTCTCTTTGGATTATTTAGCGGTATACTTTTAGTTCCGTTAAATGCAAAAATCCAGCATCTCTCTCCGGATATCCATCTTGGAACTATCGTGGCGGGGAATAATTTTGTTCAAACACTTTTTATGTTCTCTTTTTTAATGCTGACTACGCTCTTTGCCTACTTCGGTATGAATGCAAAAATTCTATTTTTCGTTATGGGTGTTGTCGCATTATATCTGCTATATAGGCTTTTAAAGAGATATTTTGTTATGGCAGTTTGGACTCTTTTTGAGTTAGTTTTAAAAATTCGTTACAAATGCACATATATAGGTCTTGAGCATATTCCACAAAATACGCCGATACTCTTGGCAGGAAATCATGTTAGTTGGATTGACTGGTTTATCATTCAGCTTCCACTGGAGGGAAGAGTTGTTTTTTTGATTGATAAAGATATATACAACAATAAATTTCTAAAACCGATTTTTAAATTAGGCGATTTGATTCCTATATCGCAAAAAGCTTCAAAAGATTCATTTATTGAAACCTCAATGAAATTAAAAAATGGTAAAATTGTAGCAATATTTCCAGAGGGTGAAATATCTAGAAGTTCCGATATCGCAAAATTTTATAGAGGCTATGAATTTATAGATAGAGGCGGTGCCACTATTGTGCCTTTTTACATAGACGGTGTTTTTGGAAGTCTTTTTGCAAGACACAAAGGTGATGGCAGTAGGAATTTTTTTAGAAAAAGAGAGATAACACTCTATTTTGGCGAGCCGATATCTCATGATATAAAGGCTGATGAGCTAAGAGAGATAGTAATAAATTTAAAAAGGATAT
>CAIUZU010000354.1 GCA_903903705.1 uncultured Helicobacteraceae bacterium | reverse complement strand
CCAAATAGTGAAGAAATATTTTCTTTTAAAATTCTTAAAATTTATTATTAATAAAAATAATACCTATTTAAGCCTATAACTAAAAAACAACTGCTTTAAGCACAAAACGATATGTTGGCATCTCAAATCTCTAACAAAATTATAATCTTTTTTTGCATACAGAAATGATACTAGACGCCATTTTACTTCTATTCATTGTTCCCCCCCACTTTTTCGTGTATTAAGCGTATTGGGTTGAACGACTTGATGATGGCACTTTGCCAAGAGAATATATGATTCAAGCACTTATTAATGGTGCAAATGCAAGTACTGGCAGTGCCACTGATAGAGCTGTTTTAAATAACAAGACCACAGTAGGATTAGCTTATGCGAATGCAGGGTTAAATGATGCTGTTGATGCAACAACTGTAATGGAAAATGTTACAGCGACTACATTGAGTGTGACACTGGCATTATCAGCTGTTGCTGTGCTACAAGTAGAAGAAGTTGCAGTAGCAGCCGCAGAAGCAGCCGCAGAAGCAGCCGCAGCCGCAACAGCAGCCGCAGCCGCAGCCGCAGCCGCAACAGCTGCCGCAATCGTAGCAGCCGCAGAAGCTGCAGCTGCAGCGGCGGCTGTAGCACCGACGCTGTCTTCGAGTACGCCTGCGGATAACGCGGCAGCTGTTGGTGTGGGTGACAATATTGTACTGACGTTCAATGAAGAGGTTGTGCTTGGGACGGGCAATATTGTGCTTAAAAATGCGGCAAATACGGTCATTGAGACTTTCAACGTTGTGACTGGCTTAGGTAGTGCTGGTGGCAGAGTGACAGTTAGCGGAGCGGAAGTAACGATCAATCCGGGCGACAGCCTCACTGCCGGCACTTCATACTATGTGACGGTCGCGGCAACGGCGGTAAAAGACACGACAGGCAACGCCTACGCGGGGATTTCCCTTGCAACCGACTTGAACTTTACCGCAAGAGCTGCTGGCACTGCTTTCAATCTCACTGTGGTGGGTTTCGAGACCATTAACGGCGATGCTGGAGATAACACGATTACGGCGGCTACCTTTGCTAATGGCGGTACTGGTACGTTTAATACTGCAGATATTATCGGCGGTGGTGCCGGCTTTGATACGCTGGTTTTTACCGATACTACAGCTGAAGAAATGCTAGTGGCTGACGGCTATTGGGTGGATGTGACCAGTATCGAAAAGATTATGACTCACCAAACAGCGGCTGGTGCACTAAATATTACCGCAGGTGCTAATTTTAATACAGCATTTGCTACGAATGGCGTAGTTCTGACGACGGAGACAAGCGCGGCGGGTGCGACTGTGATTGACATGAGTGCATTTACCGGGGATGCAATAATTAACGCAACAACAAGCGGTGCAGGTGCGCACACCATTACTACTGGCAGTACAGCGGGTACTGTTTCCGCAGTGACATCAACAACAGCTGCAGGCGCTCAGACCATCAAGGGTGCAAACCTTGTCGCAGTGACAGCAACATCCAATGGCGGAGGTATTCAGATTATTGGCGATGCTATTGGCAGTGGTGCAAAACTCACTACAGTAACAGCCATTCAAAACGGTGCAGGCGATCAGACCATTACGAGCACTAGCGCAGATGCTGTTACAGTGGTAGTAACTCAAGGTATTGCCGCAACAGCAGGGAATCAGAATGTTACTACGGGTGCGGGCAACGATAATGTCACTGTGACATCAGATGTGGCTAACAACAAAGTAATTGTTACGAATGCAGGCGACGATACCATTCTCCTCTTGAGTACTACTGCGGCGGCTACGGGTACCACCATTACCGCTGGTGCGGGTGCGGATAGCATTACCCTTGTGTCTGTGGCTAGCGGTTTTTCAGCTCCGGACACTATTGTAATCGCTACGGCGGATGTTGGCGCTACTTGGGCGACAGCTGACACCATAGTTAATTTCGTAACCGCTGTTGACTTCTTGAATCTGGATGTTGCCGCAACAGCAGACAACTACACTGTCGCATCTGAGGCTGACGGTGTTGCCATGGCTAACGAAGCAGCTGTGCTGGCAGCCGCACAGCTTGTGCTTGATGGGACGGTGAAGTATTACTTTGCATATAATGTTAATGGTACTGGTAACGGCGTTCTTTACTACGATGCTGATGGAGTTAACGGGGGTGAAGATGTAATCCTTCTCACCGGTGCCGCGACAGCCAACTTCCTTATCCTCGGGGATATTATTTAAACCCGTAAGATGGATTTACTCGCTCCCAAGCTTCCGCTTGGGAATGCAGACTAAACTTTTTTTTGTTTTTCCTTTGTCAATTTCTTTGTAACAATTTCAGATGATGGTACTTCTTTTTTTCTTCAGAGTATTCTATTAAACAAAACCATATTTCAGTTATACTTTTAATTATGCGTTAAATCATATATTAAAAAGGTGGAAATTGTTATGGCAGTCACAAATCAAACTGTAACAGAACTTTATATCGCTACTTTTAACCGAGCGCCTGATGCGGTAGGGTTAAACTACTGGGTAAACAATGCATTTACATCCGAGACTAGAACTATTGAAAGAATTGCTCAAAGTTTCTTTGATCAAAGTGAAACACAAGCCATTTATACTCCTTCAATGCAAATAGTTGAGAAAGTAACATTGGCATATCAAAATCTTTTCAATCGAGAACCTGATGCAGCGGGGCTTCAGTATTGGGTATATGAGATTACTAACCAAAGAATTTCGCAAAGTGATATGCTTATAGCGCTCATCAATGGCGCTCATTCTCCAACGGGCAGTGCGGCTGATGCAATGATACTAGATAACAAAACTACCGTCGGACTTTATTATGTAGATGCAAATCTCAATGATGTTGAAACAGCAACATCGGTAATGTTAGGAATTACCAGCCAAGCCGAAACCATCGCTGTTGCGACGGCAGAGATAGACTATATAGTCAATAATTTTATTTTTTTAGATCCGCTTTATGATACAGGGATTAGCAATAGTGATAAAATCATAAATTTATACAATAGCGTAAAGGTATCTTTAAAATTGGCACATCCTGATAGCGAAGTTCAATTTTTTAATGATATAAACAATAATGACCAACAAGATGCGGGAGAGTATGTCAACTCCGTATCTTTTTCTAGAACAACAACAGACTATACGGCATTACTTGATTTTGTAAGTCAAACAACAACTGACGGCTCACCGCTTAGCGACGGAGAGCATCAGATAAAAGCTATGCAACTTGTAAGGAGTGCTTCAGGCGAGCAGAGTGTCTTATCTGTATCTTTGCCGCTTGTGATTACGCTTGACACAACTGCTCCCGTAATAGAAAACTTAAACATCGCTCAAAATGAGGGTAGTGCTGTTTCTGAAGAGTTGTTTACTTCAAACGGGTTTTCATTTACATTTTCAGGTACTACGGAAGCAAATTCATTGGTGGTACAATATGATGAATTGGGCAATATTTTTGGGCAAGCTACTTCAGATGCGCAAGGCAATTTTGTTTTTACAACGCTAAACGTAGACTCTCAGCTGCATGGGCATACATACAAATTTAGTTTTAGAGCAACGGATATTGCGGGTAATTCTCCAGATCAAAATGAAGTACCTGTATGGGTGACTGTAGATAAAGATCAATCCGGCTCTCTTCTTATGTGGTATGACAACGCTTACGAATATGTAGATATGACATACATAAAACACTCTAAAATCGGTATCGGATTGACTATGGGAGAACTTAGCGCTTATACGATTTCGTATAGCATGAATGGTGGCTCTCAATGGAGTGAAATCACAACACAAACTGCTTCGTTTAATATCTCTGCCGGAAGTTACTCGGCAGGTCAAATTCAAGTAAAGCTTGTAGATGCGGCCGGAAATTCAAGCGGTACTACTTTTAATGCGAACAATATTGTTATAAGCAGTACATTTGATCTCAATACTACTATGTTGATGGGATACACGCCTCCAAACTCTGTTGGAGTTGATACCAATACGGTTACGCCGAATTTAGGCAGCGATTCAATTCTCAACAATGGCGATACATTTTCTTTTTATGATGATATTAATCAAATTCTCTCAATTGTGCAAGTCGGAGAAGTAATCCGCTTTAATGATGCGTCGCTTCGCCCAGTTAATCCTGCACCTACTTCTGCTTTGGTGGCAGATGGACAATATTATGTTCTTAGAGGCATATATAATGAAGAATTTGAAACATTTAGTGTTAATGATACTTATTTGGGAGATGGCTTGGCAAGTCTTATTGTTTTCGATGGAGATTCATCTTTGGCAGTTAAACAGCAAGGAGTGATTCTTATCGGCATTTCTCCTGCTCATATGCAACTTGGCATAGGGGAAATTAATATATACTAGAATAAAATTCAAAGTTCAAATAAAATAAGAGTGGCTAAAAATATGATTTTAATGATTGACAACTATGACAGTTTTACTTATAATATTGTTCAATACTGTAGAGAGTTGGGTGCAGACTTAAAAATAATTAGAAATGATGAGATGAGCGTTGAAGAGATAGAGGTGTTAAAACCTGAAAAAATCATCATCTCTCCCGGTCCTGCATCTCCTGATGAAGCCGGAGTAACTTTAGAAGTGATAAAACATTTTAAAGACAAAGTGCCTATTTTAGGTATATGTTTGGGTCATCAAAGCATTGCGCAGGCATTTGGTGCAAAAGTTGTTCGTGCTAAAAATATGATGCATGGTAAAACATCCGTTATGAAACGCACAAAAGAGTGTGACATCTTTAAAGGTATTCCGCAAGAGTTTGTCGCAACTAGATATCACTCTTTGATAGTAGATAAAGAGTCGCTTCCCGATGTGGTGGAACCGACTGCATACAGCAGTGATGATAATGAGATAATGGCTTTAAAGATTAAAGACAAAGAGATTTACGGAGTTCAATTTCATCCGGAGTCTATTATGAGTCAGTATGGGCATGAAATAATAGGAAACTTTTTAAAAAAATGAATGTCCGCTACATCTTATTCTTAATCTTAGGATTAGATGCGCTGACGCTTGTACTTCAGAGCGGTGAGTTGTCCATATCATACTATGAAGCGCTGCTAGTGAGCGGTGACTTTTCATTTCTGCAACTCTTGATAAAATCTTCAATTTTTATATTCGGACAAAATGATTATGCCTTGCGGCTTCCCATGATTGTACTACACTTATCTAGTGCGATACTACTATTTAAAATATCTAAAAATTATCTCAAACTCGAGAGAAACAGGATCTGGCTGCTTCTGATTTTTATCCTTTTACCGGGAGTGATGAGTTCGGCTATTATCGTAAATAGTGCGGGTTTGATTCTTTTTGCACTTCTATTGTTTGTTTACGTGTATGAAAATCACTCCATAAAAACAACCTATATTCTGCTTTTTTGTTATATGCTTATTGAAGGCAGTTTTGCTATCTTATTTGTGGCGCTTGCTCTGTTTTCTCTCTATAAAAAAGAGAGAAACAATTTTTTATTTAGCACTGCACTCTTTTTTGGTTCTCTGCTTCTTTACGGAATCGATACACACGGCTCTCCAAAAGGCTATTTTATAGACTCTATCGGAATCTATGCAGCCATATTTTCGCCCATAATTTTTATATATCTTGTTTATGTGCTTTATAGAAGATACTTGACAAAAGATTTAGATATATTGTGGTTTATAGCTACCGTTGCGTTAGTCTTTTCGTTGTTGTTATCGTTTAGACAGCGTATCACTATAGAGTACTTTGCGCCTTATCTGATTTTAGCCCTTCCTTTAGTTGCTCAAACTTTTGAACACTCATATAGAGTTCGCTTAGATCTATTTAGAAAAAAGTATAGATGGGTATTTATCATATCTTTGGCACTCTTATTTGTAAATAGTTCTGTTATGTTTTTTAACAAATATCTTTATCAAATAATAAAAGAGCCAAAAAAACACTTCTCATATAATATGCATATTGCAAAGGAGCTCTCAAAAGAGTTAAAAAGCAGAGATATTTACTGTGTGAATACAGATAAAAAAATGCAAAAAAGATTAGAATTTTATGGTGTAACTAAATGCAACAATCTTATTTTAAGAGAAAATTCTTTAAATTTTATAAAAACAGATGATGTAACAATAAGTTACATAAATAGAGTGGTTTATAATGCAAGTGTTACTAATCTAAACATAAATTAAATTTATGTGATACTTAATCCTCTTAAAGGCTGCTAGATTTGCATACATGTGATAATATTTTATAAATATTAAAAACAGGGAGTTGCAATGGCTCAAAAAGCGATTAGAGAATTTGACGCAAAGTCAATTTTGGCTAAGCATTGGGATAAATATTTTCCGAATTTCACTTATGCGTATGAAACGGTTATGGTTCAAAACGGAACAGAACTAAGTAAAACTGCAAAAGAGAAAAAATGGTTAAAAGAAAAAGCATTAGTTGCTAAACCGGATATGCTATTTGGCAAAAGAGGCAAAAATGGTTTGGTTCTTTTTAGAGATTCAAAACCGGGTGATGTGTCTTTAGCAAAAGCGGCATCTTGGATTGATGAAAAATCAAGCTCAAACCAGTCGGTTTACTTCTCTTTCCACGGAGATACACCAAGCGGTGACGCAAAAGTTGATATGTTGACTCATTTTATCGTTGAGCCGTTTACTCCACACTCTCAAGAAGAAGAGTACTATATTTCTGCTACATGTGTAGGCGATAACGATGTTCTTTACATGTCGGCTG
>CAIUZU010000353.1 GCA_903903705.1 uncultured Helicobacteraceae bacterium | reverse complement strand
GCAAAAGAGAGAGCGAGTATCAATCTCTCTCCGGCAAATCTTATCCGATTGAGTCTATAAAAAGCGATGTGACGTTTAATGATATCGGCGGAATCAGCGATGTTAAAAGTGAACTTGAAGAGATAATCGACTTTATGAAAAAACCAAAACGCTATAAAAGTTTTGGTGCAAGAATGCCTCGCGGTGTGCTTTTAGTAGGACCTCCGGGAGTCGGTAAAACAATGATAGCAAAAGCGGTTGCAAATGCGGCAGGAGTGCCATTTTTCTACCAAAGCGGTGCTTCTTTTGTTCAGATTTATGTGGGAATGGGTGCAAAGAGAGTACATGAACTGTTTGTTGCGGCAAAAAACAATGCTCCTGCGATTGTCTTTATAGATGAAATTGATGCGGTGGGCAAAAAGAGAGACGGACAGAGAAGCGATGAGAGAGAAGCAACGCTAAATCAGCTCTTAACCGAGATGGACGGTTTTGAAAACTCAAGCGGAGTGATAGTTATCGCCGCAACAAATAAGATAGATGTTTTAGACTCGGCACTTCTTCGTGCAGGAAGATTTGACAGAAGAATCTTTGTCGAACTTCCTACAAACAAAGAGAGAGCTTCTATCCTATCAAAATATTTAGAAAAAGTTCCGCATGAAGTGGATGTAAATGTCGTAGCAAATATGACGGTCGGATTTAACGGCGCATCTTTGGCGGCTCTTGTCAACGAGGCTTCGCTTCTCGCCATAAGAGGGCATGATTTTCAAGTAACATTAGAGCATTTCCATCAAGTAAAAGACAAAGTTATGTTTGGAAAGAAAAAATTGCAGATACTTACTCCTAAGCAAAAACAGTATCGTGTTACATATCAAGCCGCAAAAGCTATATGTGCCACTTACTTTGATCTTCCTTTTGAGAAACTGCTTCTATCAAACGAAAAACTGACTCCGGCTACTGATGAGCCTCTTATAAAACATGAACTCGAATCAAGAGTTAAGATGCTCTTAGCAGGCATAGTAGCATGCGATATCAAGTACCACGAGCATGCAAGCAGTGCTAAAGGTGATTTGGATGAGGCTAAAGAGATAGTTGAAAAGATGATTTCAGAGTACGGAATGGGTTCGTCTCTTATTGCAAGCGAGAATGAAAAAGAGATCTTGATGAGAAAACTCTACGATGAGACAAGAAATCTTTTAGAGTCTTTGCAGAACATTATGAAATATGTGGAAGATGTTTTAAACGAGAGAGAGAGCATCACAAAATCGGAAATCAAAAAGCGATTAGATGAAGTTTTATAGTGGATTTTCTCTAAAAAATGAGCATTACTTTTTTGATGCGTATATAAACCATTCTGAGTACACGGTTTGCGGCTTTAGCTATGGGGCAATAAAAGCTTTTAGATATGTTAAAGAGCAGTTGGCACTTAGAAAAAGAGTAGATACATTGCAGCTGTTCTCTCCTGCTTTTTTTAGTACAAAAGATGAAAAATTTAAAAAGCTTCAACTTCTTGGATATAGAAAAAGTAGAGAGCTTTACTTGAATGAGTTTATAAAATTATGCTTTTTGCCGTATAAAGAAAAAAAAGCAGAACATAATAACAGAGATAACATAGAAGAGCTAGAAGAGCTGCTTTACTATGAATGGATCTTGGATGAGCTGCAATATCTTGCCAAAAAAGGTGTAAAGATAGAGGTTTATCTCGGCGGTGAAGATAAAATCATAGATGTTGGTGGTGCGAGGGAGTTTTTTATGCAAGTCGCAACAGTAACATATGTCAAAGAAGCAAATCATTTTTTATTAACAAATTAGGAGAAATATTTTGAATAAAATAAGAATAGGCGTTATAACGGCAAGCGATAGAGCAAGCAAAGGGATTTATGAAGATATTTCGGGCGTTGCGATTCAAGATACCATGAAAGAGTATCTTGTAAGCGAATTTGAGATAGTTTACAGATGTATTCCAGATGAACAGGATATCTTAGAGCATACAATGATAGAACTTTGCGATGAGGAGGGTTGTTGTTTGGTGGTTACAACAGGGGGAACAGGACCGGCACTACGTGATGTTACTCCTGAGGCAACTCATAATGTATGTCAAAAGATGATGCCCGGATTTGGCGAACTTATGCGTCAGGTAAGTCTAAAGTATGTACCGACTGCAATTTTATCCCGTCAGACTGCAGGGATCAGAGGCAAAAGCCTTATCATAAATCTACCAGGCAAACCAAAGTCCATCCGTGAATGTCTTGACGCGGTTTTCCCTGCCGTTCCATACTGCATAGACCTTATAGAAGGACCATATATAGAGACAAACGAAGAGGTCATTAAGGCTTTTAGACCGAAAAGCTAAGCAGTATAACTGCTTACTCTCCGTAATGTGACCACATTCTGGAGATTCTTACTACTTTATCGCCTCCTCGTTCCACCTCTCCAGAGGTGGAACGCATACTTTCACCTAAAATCCAACTTACCACAACCTCTCAATATCCACCAACCCGACCATGCCGTTATAATCCCTAGCACTACTGTATCTCCAATGGGTAGCTTCATCCACATAGCCTCTTTTTACAGGGTTGTTGTGGATGTAATCTACTTTTATTTTCATCATTATTTCATCTTGGATGAGTTTAGGATGATATCCTTCTTCCCAAACCTGATAACTTTTCTCTTTATGATGTGATTTTTTATAAAAGGCAAATTGGTCTAAAATCGTCGTTACATTCTCTTTTTTTAGAAGTTCAAGAAGTTTTTTTGCGGTGTATTGTTTGAAGGATTGCATAGTTTTGGGCAAATCGTCACTTGAGAGAACCATGTGTAAATGATTTTCTAAAATAACATAGGCATAAAGTTTCAGATTGTCCTTTTCTTGTAAAAATTTTAGGCACTCTATGATGATTGCAACGCTCTCTTGCCTTGTAAAAAGCGGTAACCAATGAAGCACAGTGCATGTCACAAAATGCGGATGTGTTGTTTCGTATATTTTATATCTGCTTCTTCCCATAGAGATATTGTAGTTTGGTTTGGCTTAATGTGTTATATGAGGTGTATATATGCATTCCACCTCAGGAGAGGTGGAACGAGGAAATGATGAGATTATCATTGAAGCAATTATCGAAGATATTGGCTTTAGAGGGGATATTTATAAATAGTTGTATTTAGAGGAATAGAAAAAAACTATAGAAAAACTAGTCTTTCCCCATTTTTTTGAGTAAAAAGTTAAGCAAAAGACAAGAAAAGTTTCAAAATGGTGGCTGACACCTTTTTTAGCTTTGAAAAAAAGGAGCATTATGATCAGATGGGTTATCTATGCTTACTATCAACCTTAAATAATGTTTAAGATGCTCGTCATTTAATTTAACAGTCTTTACTCTGTCTCTAAATATGTCATATGCAGTTTGTGAGTTTATATAATCATTTATTATATGAAATAAATATCCTTTATAGTAGTATATTTCTATATTGTTAGGATATTTATCTGTTATAAAATTTATTAACTTATGTGCTGGTTCATATGAACAACTTAGTATAAAATCTTGAATTATTGAGATTGTTATACTTTCTAGTCGAATTTGCCACCAATCATAAACTTTTGAATTATTAACTATATCATCTAATGTTTCAATATTGTATTTTAACATTATGTATAAACACTCCAACCTAAGACTTGTTGCTAATAAATGACTTGCAGTTAAATCTAATAAATTAGAAGTATGATATAAAATATTTGCTAAAAAATAT
>CAIUZU010000352.1 GCA_903903705.1 uncultured Helicobacteraceae bacterium | reverse complement strand
TTCTTAAAGATTTTCCTGCATATTTATGGAGCGGATGGGGAGCGGTTGCCTCCATCCTCCTCTTTATCGCTCTTTGGGATATGGGCAATCAGATCTACGGAGATTTAGTCCTCCCCTCTCCTCTTGAAACTTTCAAAACACTAAACTTGATGCTGCATGACGACAATATTATAAATGAGATAAAAACAACCCTTTACCGCTCCTCAATCGGCTTTAGCATTTCACTTCTTTTTGGTACGGCTCTTGGTCTTTTGGCAGGATTTTTTGCGACCGCTTCCATGATGAGCCGCCCGATTGTGACCATCTTAGTAGGTATGCCTCCTATCGCTTGGATAGTTTTGGCGATGATATGGTTTGGAATGGGTGACGAAACGGTCATCTTTACCGTTATCGTAGCCTCATTTCCGATTATCTTTGTCGGAGCGTTGCAAGGAACACGCACTCTTGATGGAGATCTAAAAGAGATGGCACAGAGTTTTAACTTTCCGTGGCACATGAAATTTCTTGATGTCTACTTTCCGCATATCTTCTCTTATGTTTTTCCTGCATGGGTAAGCGCTCTTGGAATGGCATGGAAGATAGTTATCATGGCAGAACTTTTAGCTACAAGTGACGGCATCGGCGCAACACTGGCAACGGCAAGAAGCCAGCTTGACACGCCTACGGCACTCTCAATTGTCGTTATCATGATAGGTTCGCTTATGTTTATAGAGTACATTATTTTAGAACCGATTAAGAGAGAGGTTGAACTGTGGAGAGATTAGAAGTTAAAAAGTTGAACCATCATTTCGGCTTTAGTGAGATTTTAAGAGATATAAATTTTACGCTAAACAAAGGCGAAGTTCTATCTATCGTAGGTCCAAGCGGAGGCGGCAAAACAACACTTCTGCATCTTTGTGCCAATCTTCTTGATGTTGAAGAGGGGAGCGTTATAAACACATTTAAGAGCAGTGCGTTTGCTTTTCAAGAAGCACGTCTGCTTCCATGGAAAAATGTTATCGACAATATCTCTCTGGCACTCATCGCAAAGGGCGAAAAGAAGAGCGAAGCGGTAAAAAAATCACAAGAGATAGCCCTTAGATTTGGGCTTGACGAGGAGGATTTTGAGAAGTTTCCAAAAGATTTAAGCGGCGGGATGAAACAGAGAGTCTCTTTTGCAAGAGCTTTGGTGGTTAAACCCTCTCTGCTCTTTTTGGATGAGCCGTTTTCCGCCCTTGATATCGGACTTAAAAAAGAGCTTCAGAGCATTATTATAGATATGATTTCAAAGAAAGAGATAAGCATCCTTTTTATCACGCATGACTTGATGGAAGCGATTCGCCTCAGTGATGAGATGCTTCTGCTCAAAGCTGATCCAGGGCATATAGTAAAAAAATTCAGATTTGATCTTAAACAAAATGAGAGAGACGACAGATATGTTTACGGCAAAAGTGCAGAGATCTTGCAAGATGAAGAGATAATAAGTACATTTGAGCTGGAGCTAAAATAATGAGCAAAACAGAAGAAAAACCACAAGTTTTACATGCGACAAACCACTATCTCTACTATCCGGATGAGAAAAATATTCCGCCCCATTTAGCTTACGGCTTTAGACCTATATTTCTGCTTCTTGCTCCATACATGATACTCTCGATGCTCCTATGGGGGCTTGTCTGGAGCGGAGTGCTTCCTATACCTTTTTTAGATAATATCGTTCTCTGGCATGTTTATGAGATGCTTTTTGGGATTTTAACGGCAGGCGCACTGGCATTTTTATCGACAGGTCTGCCTGAGCTATTTCCCGGAACTGTTCCTCTTGTAGGGCATAGACTTAAATATGTGGTAATGCTCTGGATTGCAGGGAGGATAAGCTTCTGGTTTATAGATATCACAGGCGTCTATCTTGCAGCATTTTTAAATCTATCTATGCTTGGATGGATTATCTGGTTTGCAAAAAATGCAGTTTTGGACAAACTCCAAAGACATGCTTCTTTAGGCTACACACTTTTGGCTCTCTTTATCATAGAAGCGTGGTTTTTCGCATCCGTTGCAGGGCATGCAACGACACCTGCCATGGATATCCTAAAAGTCGCACTGGGAGCAAATGTAGTGTTGATTCTCTTAGCACTTAGACGTGTAAATATGGAAGCCGTAAATGAGCTTATGGAAGATAAAGGGATAGACGATGTCTACATTGCCCGCCCTCCTCTGACAAATCTTGCCGTTTTTTGTGTAGTGGTTTTTAGTGCGGTTGAATTTTTTTATCCGCTAAACTCAGCTCTTGGATGGCTTGGACTTGCATCAGGTGCAGCGATTTTGGCAATTACCGGTGACTACATTTTAAAAGACAAAGTGATACTAAATCAGCCCTATGTTATCTATCTAAGTTTGATTTTC
>CAIUZU010000351.1 GCA_903903705.1 uncultured Helicobacteraceae bacterium | reverse complement strand
GCACTTCCGCTTTGATTTTCTGGTCTTTTGTATTCTAGTGTAGGTTGTACTGGTGCCACATCTTTCTCCTTCTCTAGCTGGTCGAGGTACATGTCGAAGGCTCTATTGATAATAACATCGGAATCATTTATCATTGGTTTATTGGATGCCCACACATCAAACAACCCCTCAAACTTCCCGACTACGGGGGCTTCTACTGCACTGGTAAAAATTGGCTCTGTCCCAATTTCCATGTGATCCCTTCCGCAATGTGGACACGACACGGTAGCCGGTAGCTGTAAATCACCCACGGAAAACCATTTGAAGCATTTTTCACACTGAAAGTGGTATAATTCTTCAATCGAAAGTTTCATCCTCTACTCCTTCTTTTCGTCATACTGATTTCTCTTGGAATGGATAGTCTTAGGAGCTACAAAGAAGTATTAACATTAAAACAAATACAAGAAATGGTCTTATACGCACAAAAAAGCAGTTTGCTTGTACATAATCTTCAAAAAGAGAGAGGTGCATCTGCGGGATTTATCAGCTCAAAGGGAGCAAAGTTTGCATCTGAACTCGACTCTATCCGTAAAGATACCGATCAAACATCGGCGGAACTTAAGAGCTACTTTACAAATATGAAGATACAAGAGTACGCTCATGAGCTTCAAACAAAGATGCAGACGGCAATGCAAAATATGCAAAAAATTGAGGAGATTCGTACACAGGTCACATCTCTTAATGTTGCCGTAACTATTTCCGTAGCCTACTATACTAAAACAAACAATGACTTCATCTTTGCCATAGAAGAGATAGCAAAGATGAGTTCAAATGCAAAGATGAACAACTTAATCAACGCATTTGTGAATTTTTTATCCTCAAAAGAGCGTGCAGGACTTGAGAGGGCGGTCTTATCTTCTACATTTTCAAGAGACAACTTTGCGGAGGGATTTTACGAAAAGTTTATCACGCTTCTTAGCGAACAAAATACTTTTATGGAAAAGTTCCTCTTTTTAGCACCGGATGAGATAAAAACATTTTATCAAGATACGATGAGAGCAGATGCGGTACAAAAAGTCCAAGAGATGAGACAAAATGCTCTCTCGCATCCGCAGGGAGGATTTGGCGTTGATGCGACTTTTTGGTTTGCAACTATCACATCTAAGATAGATCTTCTCAAAAAAGTGGAGAACATGATAGCCTCAGATTTAACGGCACAGATCACAAAGCTTCAAAGCAACGCTATGAATTTTATGCTTATTGGACTTACAATAAATCTTCTTATCATAGTTTTTATCATCGGTTTTAGTTTTTATGTCTCTAAAAATTTGATAAGCAGGATTGGGCGTTTTAAAGATGAGATAGATGAAATCATCACATCAAGAGATTTTTCAAAAAATATCTCACATCATGGAAGCGACGAGATATCTTTTATACAAGAGGCGGTAAATCATCTTGCATGCGAGGCACAGAAGTCGATGCAAGAAGCAAAAGAGAGTCTTGAAATTTCAGAGAAACATGCGATAGAGAGTGAAAAACAGCTAGAAGCCAACAGACTCTCACTCGGGCTTACGGATCTCTTAAGCAAAGGGGCTATCAACGGTGTGAGCGAAGTGCAAACGGGAATCATCGATACAATGGGCGCTTTAGAAAATATCAACGTAAAAAATGCCGATACACAGGTAATAGTAACCGATGTTCAGGAGTTAACCATGCAGATGAGCATCTCGCTTACATCGATTGAACAGAAAATGCAAGGCAGTATAGAGAACAGCAATGCGTTAAATGTAAGCGTAAATGAGATTACAAATGTTATTGCTCTTATCAAAGATATAAGCGAACAGACAAATCTGCTTGCACTCAACGCTGCCATAGAAGCGGCTCGTGCAGGTGAACATGGACGTGGATTTGCCGTTGTTGCCGATGAAGTTCGTAAACTTGCAGAGAGAACGCAAAGAGCAACAAGCGAGGTTGAAGTCAATATCAATCTTCTTAAACAAAACAGCACTTCTATGCAGGAGTTCTCCTTTGCGATGGGAAGCGAGGTAACCACTTCTATGAAGAGACTTGAAGCATTTACGCATAGTTTAGGTTCTTTGGTGCTCAGTTCGCAAGAGATTCAAAAAAATAACAAAGAGGTCTCTAATGAGATGTTTATAAATCTTGCAAAACTTGACCATATCGTCTTTAAGCTTACCGGTTATGATGCCGTATTTAAAGATAATCATGATTTTACCTTTTCTGAACATACACACTGCCGTTTCGGTAAATGGTATAGCGGAGATGGAAAAGAGATATTTTCCAGAACTAGCTCGTACGGCAAAATAAACGGAGTGCATAAAACAGTTCATGACAGAGTAAGATCCGTTCCTCTATATATCAAAGAGGGAGCACTTCAAAATGCTCAAAAAATTATTACGG
>CAIUZU010000350.1 GCA_903903705.1 uncultured Helicobacteraceae bacterium | reverse complement strand
GTACTGCTTTGAACTATTTTGCAAAAAGAATTATCCCGTGTCTTGATGTTAAAGATGGACGCGTTGTCAAAGGTGTTAATTTTCTCGGACTAAAAGATGCGGGCGATCCTGTAGAAGTTGCAAAAAGATACAATGAAGAAGGTGCTGACGAAATTACTTTTTTGGATATTACAGCATCAAGCGACAATCGAGATACAATCGTAGATATTGTCGCACAAGTTGCACGTGAAGTTTTTATACCTCTCACTGTAGGCGGCGGCATTAGAAAGCTTGAGGATATCTACAAGCTTTTAAATGTCGGATGTGATAAGGTAAGCGTAAATTCTGCAGCCATTAAAAGACCGGAACTTATAAATGAAAGTGCAAAAAGATTCGGTTCTCAATGCATAGTGACGGCAATTGACGTTAAAAAAACTGGCGATAGATACCATGTCTATTTAAACGGAGGACGCGTTGATACAGGGCTTGATGCCGTAGAATGGGCAAAAGAGGTAGTAGATCGCGGAAGCGGAGAAATACTTTTAACTTCTATGGATGCAGATGGAACAAAAGCCGGATTTGAGTTAAATATCACTGAACAAATTTCTCGTGCCGTTAATGTTCCGGTTATTGCAAGCGGCGGGGCAGGAACGATGGAACACATAAAAGAGGCATTTGAACATGGTGCGGATGCTGCGCTTGCAGCAAGTATATTTCACTACAAAGAGATAGATATTATGGATCTCAAACGCTATCTTCATGCAAACAATATACCGGTTCGTTTATGATACTGTGTGCGGGAAACAACGAAACTTTTGAATTTGCGACTCCCATCGGAGTAGGGCTTATTGAGTCTGCTATGAATCTAACTAGACTCTGCCTTTTTGATAAACCTGAATTTTTATTATTTATAGGAAGTGCAGGAAGCTATGGAGAACATAATATTTTTGATATTGTAGAGTCAAAAACGGCATCTAATGTGGAACTTGCTTTTCTAAATAACGATGCGTACACACCGCTTGATAATGTTATTTCTACTAACATTACTAACAAAAAAGATGTTATTGTCAACTCATCAAACTATATTTCCACTAACGAAGAGCTAACAAAAAAGTTTTTGAAGTTGGGCATCGGCATAGAAAATATGGAATTTTTTGCAGTTTTAAAAATAGCTCAAGAGTTTGACATTCCAGCCGGCGGTGTTTTTTGCATAACAAACTATACTAACAAAAACGCACATGAAGATTTTTTAAAAAATCACGATGAAGCAAAAAGAGTTTTAGCTCTCCATGTAAAAAAAAGAATCAAGGAACTAACAAAAAAATGAAACAATCACTGCTTGATTTTACACTGGGAGAGTTACAACAAGAGATAAAGCCATCTTTTAGAGCAAAACAGATTTACGGCTGGCTCTATCATAACTATGCACAAAGTTTTGATGAGATGAAAAACATTCCAAAATCTCTCAAAGATGAGCTTGCAGAAAAATTTGCACTCAATCCTCTTAAAATTATAAAAAAAGAACTCTCAAGCGACGGCACGATTAAATATCTTTTTGAACTTCAAGACGGCAAAACCATAGAAACTGTTTGGCTAAAAATGAAAGAAGAGATTACAGACGAAAATGGAAATATCACGCAAGAGGCAAAATATACTATTTGCGTATCAACTCAAGTCGGGTGCAAAGTAGGGTGTGCATTTTGTTTAACTGCAAAAGGCGGATTTACAAGAGATTTGACCGCAGGAGAGATAGTAAGTCAGGTAGTAAGTCTCAAGAAAGATAATGAGCACAAACACAACAGAATGATAAATATTGTCTATATGGGAATGGGCGAGCCGCTAGATAATCTTGCTAACTTAGCAAAAGCTATAGAGATCTTCAAAGAAGAAGAGGGCTTGTGCATATCCGGCAAAAGACAGACTGTTTCTACAAGCGGCTTGAGTAACAAGATAGATAGGCTTGGAGAGATGGATTTAGGCGTTCATATTGCTATATCACTCCATGCAGTTGATGATGAGCTAAGAACGGAACTTATCCCTATGAATAAAGCTCACAATATAGCATCTATCATAGAAGCCGTTAAACGCTTTCCTATAGACACAAGAAAAAGAGTTATGTTTGAGTATTTGGTAATCAAAAACAAAAATGATGATATAGCTTCTGCAAAAAAACTTGTAAAACTGCTCTCCGGCATCAAAGCGAAAGTAAATCTGATTTACTTTAACCCATATCCGGAAACTGTGTATGAGCGACCAAAAAAAGCAGATATGATAGCTTTCCAAGAGTATCTGATAAATCATGGGCTTTTATGTACTATACGCGATTCTAAAGGTATAGATATCAGTGCAGCATGCGGTCAACTAAAAGAAAAGACAGAAAGTGAATTAAAATGAGCTATGTAGAAATATTTCAAATAGTTTTTTTAGTAGTAGTATTTGCAGTCGGTTTAATTGGATTTTTAAAAGCTGCAACAAAGAGTGATAAAAACAAAGACTAAAAAGTAAAACGACCAACACACCAGGGAGGTCGTTTATGAATGTAATAATACCCTACTTTTCTTATATAAAAATAATTCAAAAAAAATTATATTATTCTCTTAAAAAAATATTACTATAAAAAAAAATATCT
>CAIUZU010000349.1 GCA_903903705.1 uncultured Helicobacteraceae bacterium | reverse complement strand
TTTTCATAAAGCTTAAGGCATTTTTGGATACTATCGAAAAATTTTATTTTCTAGTAGGTGTTATATATGAGCAATTTGCTAAACAACGATAATATACAAACTATAAATATTGAAGAGTCTCTTCAAAACAGCTACCTTGATTATTCTATGAGCGTAATAGTCGGGCGTGCGCTTCCTGATGTTCGTGACGGACTTAAACCTGTTCATAGAAGAATTCTTTATGCCATGGACAAACTAAGCCTCTCCCACGGCTCAAAATTTAAAAAATCAGCTCGTATCGTCGGTGATGTTATCGGTCAATACCATCCACACGGTGATACTGCCGTTTACGATGCACTTGTTCGTATGGCTCAACACTTCTCTATGAGAATGCAGCTAGTTGACGGACAAGGAAACTTCGGTTCAGTTGATGGCGACAGTGCTGCGGCTATGCGTTATACTGAAGCTAGAATGACAAAATATGCAGGCGAGCTTCTAAAAGATTTAGAAAAAAATACGGTTAACATGATAGACAACTATGACGGCACTACAAAAGAGCCTGATGTTATGCCTACTCGTGTGCCTAACCTGCTTATAAACGGCTCTTCAGGAATTGCAGTCGGTATGGCGACAAATATTCCTCCTCATAATCCTACAGAAATCATGAACGGCTTGAAGGCACTTTTAGCAAACCCAAATATAGAACTATTTGAGCTAATGGAGCATATAAAAGCACCGGATTTCCCGACAGGCGGAACGATTTTCGGTAAAAAAGGGATTATGGATGCTTATGCAACGGGTCGTGGTCGTATCAAAGTGCGTGCTAAAACTCATATAGAGAAAAAAGGCAATAAAGATGTCATCGTAATCGACGAACTGCCGTATCAAGTAAACAAAGCTCGTCTGATTGAAAATATTGCGGACTTAGTAAAAGACAAGATGATAGACGGTGTTTCAGAGATACGTGATGAGTCGGATCGTGACGGTATCCGTGTTGTAATTGAGCTAAAAAAAGATGCAATGAGCGAAATAGTTTTAAATAACCTTTTCAAGCAGACGAGCATGCAAACTACTTTTGGTATCATTATGCTCTCTATCTTAAACCAAGAACCGAGAGTTTTTGGGATAATCGACATTTTAAAACACTTTATAAATCACCGTAAAACTATTATTATCCGCCGTACTATTTTTGATCTTGAAAAAGCAAAAGCTAGAGCACACATATTAGAGGGTCTCAAAAAAGCTCTTGATATTATCGATGAAATCATTAGAGTTATTAAATCTAGCAAAAATGTTGAAGAAGCTAGAGACAACCTGATTTCTGAGTTTGATTTCAGTATGCTTCAAGCGCAAAGTATCGTAGATATGCGACTTGGAAGACTAACAGGATTAGAGCGTGAGAAAATAGAGAATGAGCTTCGTGAACTTCTTGAACTTATCACTTATCTTGAATCTATACTAAAAAGCGAAGAGATACTTCATAGCATTATAGATCAAGAATTTGATGAAATGCTATCTACATATACTGATGCTAGACGCACTGATGTGGAAGATGACTATGACGATATTGACGTTGAAGATTTGATTCCTAATGAGCCAATGGTAGTAACTATTACGCATAGAGGTTACATTAAAAGAGTTCCTCTTGTTCAGTATGAAAAACAAAAAAGAGGCGGCAAAGGCAAAATTGCCGTAACAACTTATGAAGATGACTTTATCGAGAGATTCTTCACATGTAACACGCATGATACGCTTCTGTTTGTTACTGACCGTGGGCAGCTTCACTGGCTGAAAGTATATAAAATTCCTGAGGGAAGCAGAATAGCTAAAGGTAAAGCGGTTGTTAACCTGCTCAATCTTGTGGCAGATGAGCAAATCCAATCAATCAACCCTACGACTGACTTCAGTGAAGAGAAATCTCTGGTATTCTTCACTAAAAAAGGTGTTGTTAAACGAACAAATTTAAGTGAATTCGCAAATATCAGAAGCAACGGTGTTAGAGCTATCAGTCTTGATGATGATGACTCTATCATAACTGCAAAAATTGCAAATCAGAGCATAAAATACCTTTTCATAATGACTAAAATGTCTCAATGTATTAAATTTGACATGGAAAAAACTCGTGATCAAGGCAGAAATACCAGAGGCGTTAGAGGTATCAAGTTTAAACATGCAGATGATGTGGTTGTAGATGCGAATATTATCGCTAATGATGAGCAAGAAATTTTAGTAGTAAGCGAAAAGGGTATCGGAAAACGAACTGATGCCGGTGAATACCGTCTTACAAACCGTGGCGGTTCAGGCGTAATAGCTATGAAAATGACTGCAAAAACAGGAAAATATGTTGTCGGATGTCTTATGGTTGATGAAGACATGGATATGATGGCACTTACAAAAGCCGGAAAAATGATACGTGTAGATATGCAAACTATCTCAAAATCAAGCAGAAACACAAGCGGTGTTTACATAGTAAAAGGTGATGACGTAGCAAGCGTTTCGCGCTGCCCGAAACAGCCTATAGAAGATGAAGAAGAGGATGACTCTCTTTTTGAATCTACCGAGTTGGAATAGTAGTTGCTTAAGCTAGTTTATAAAATCATGTCAGGGGACAAATAATGAGATATTCAGTACTGCTTTCACTGCTTTTAAGTGTTTCATCACTTTTTGCAAATGGACAAAAGAGTTCTACTTCGGTAGAGGATTTACACAGAGCCAAAGCTGAATCGGCTCTAATAAAAGATGAGCTAGATAATGCAAGAGCTCAGACAATATTAATAAAAGATGAAATTGCACAAGCAAGAGCAGAGAATCAGGAAAAACTGGCTTCTATGAAATCTGAAGAAGAAGTTTTAAAGAAGAATAAAAGCACGCATATTTCTGCAATAGGACAAGGTGTATCGCCTCTAAACACAAGTTCTCCCGCTCAGGCGTATGCTCTTGCAAAAAGAGCAGCAATAGCTGATGCGTATAGATCGATTGCGGAAAAGGTTAAAGGCGTTCGTATTGAG
>CAIUZU010000348.1 GCA_903903705.1 uncultured Helicobacteraceae bacterium | reverse complement strand
TGCTTATGGTGGTATCGTTAGTACTTTTAGCGTTGATATCTACTTACATATCAAGCTCAAAAAGCAAAGAGGCATTATTAAATGCTAATGAGTCTCGACTATCTATGGGAAGAGATTTAAAGAAAAATCAGATTCAAAACTTTTTTAGTGAAAGAATCGGTGATATAGAAGTTCTGGCAAGATCACAAAACTTAGAAGAGTTGACTAAAGATCTCATACATGTACACAATGAGCTGGAAGTTAAAGCAGGAGATGTATATCCTGTCCAAGACCCTCTTGCAATCGAAAAAACTAAAAAACATGAAGCATTTTTTCAAGGCTACATGAAAGATTACGGCTACTCTGATGTTTTTGTTATCTGCGCAAAACATGGTCATGTTATGTACAGCGGTGCAAAAGAGCCTGATTACGGTGCAAATCTTACAAGCGGTTCGCTCAAAGAGAGTGGTTTGGCAGAAGCATACAAAACAGCTCTTAAAAATGGTCGTCCTACTTTTGTAGATATGAAACCTTACGCACCGAGCAAAGATGCGCCTGTTATGTTCTTGGCAATTCCGGTAAAAATAGACGGAGAAGTTAAAGCTGTACTGGCATTTCAACTCTCCGATGAAGCAATAAGCAAAATCATGAACTACCGTGAGGGATACGGCAAAACTCAGGAAGATTACCTAGTCGGAGCAGATAAACTGATGAGAAGTGATAGCTTTTTAAGAAAAGATACACACTCTCTTAAAGCATCTTTTGCAAACCCTTCAAAAGGTTCGGCGGATACGGAAGCTGCAAGAGCCGCTCTTGGCGGTCAGACAGGCAATAGCGTAGCAGCCGGATTTGACGGAACAAGCGTTATCTTTGCTTACTCTTCTATAGATATCGGAAAAGATTTTAAATGGGCAATTATTTCAAGAATAGGCGAGAATGAAGTTATAGCATCCGCAAATCAGATTCGCAATACTTTAATTATCGATGCACTTGTTCTTCTGGTTATTATTATTGCCGTTGCAATGTTTTTGATAAATGCAAGTTTGGTAAAACCTATAGAGAGTTTCAAAACAACGCTTTTAAATATTGCGGACAATAAAAATTTAACAATAAAAGTCGATGAAAACGCACCGCTGGAACTATCTCAAATGGCATCAAGCTTTAACTCGCTGATTAGAACACTAAAAGATCTCATTGAGAATTCAAAACAGAGCGCAAGCGAAAATGCTTCTATCTCGCATGAACTCTCAACGACTGCAATGGGAGTTGGAGAAAATGTTGAGAAGAGCGTTGTAGTTATTGACGAAGCTACTAAAAAAGCAGGCGAAATCAAAGATGAGATTCAAAGAGCCATCTTAGATGCTCAAGAGAGTAAAAAAGATATTATCAGAGCAAATGAAAATCTTAGAGCCGCTAGGGAAGAGATTGTCCATCTTACTTCAAAAGTTCAAAGTTCCGCTCAGCTTGAAATTGAACTTGCAGATAGAATGCAGACTCTTTCACATGATGCTAACGAAGTAAAAAGTGTACTTGGAATTATCTCCGACATTGCAGACCAGACAAATCTGCTTGCGCTCAATGCCGCTATTGAAGCTGCTCGCGCAGGTGAACATGGAAGAGGATTTGCAGTCGTTGCAGATGAAGTGCGAAAACTTGCAGAGAGAACTCAAAGAAGCCTAACAGAGATAAATGCCACTATCAATGTCATAGTTCAATCTATAGTAGATGTAAGCGGACAGATGAGTTCTAACTCTGAGGAGATTCAAGAGTTGTCAAACAGTGCCTCTGATGTTGAGATGAAAATCAACGAAAGTGTTTCTATCGTCAATGAAGCCGTACATGCGAGTGACAGAACTGTAAGTGACTTTGAAAAGACAGGGAAAAATGTGGAATCTATTGTCGCTCAAGTTTCACAAATCAATGAAATATCTTCAAAAAATGCAAGAAACGTAGAAGAGATTGCAGCGGCAGCTGATCATCTAAACTCTATGACAAATGAACTTCATACAAAACTGGAAACATTTAGGACGTAAACAAACTCTACGAGATTTCATGCTTGATGGCAGGATCTCGTTTTG
>CAIUZU010000347.1 GCA_903903705.1 uncultured Helicobacteraceae bacterium | reverse complement strand
TGCATCTGCGGAAAAACTAAAAAACATGAAAGCACCGCCTTATTGGGCTATAACTAGAAAAGCTAGAGAACAATATGAAAACAAAGAAGATAAAATCAAATACATAATTGATTATGCAATCAATCCTAGTGAAGATAAAATGCTATTTCCTAAAGACACAGTAAAATTGTTTGGTGTTATGCCTTCACAAAAAGGTAAAGTAACACAAGAAGAACTTAAACTAATTGCTGAATACATAATAGAAGATAAAACTTTTTAAAACTATGATAGCCATCTTTTTGGCTATCAACTCGCAAGAAAATTACTTAAGCTAACATGTGGGTCAAGACCTTCTAGCATATTATAAACCTCTTTTGCAATGGGCAGGTATAACTCTTTTTTCTTCGCAATTTCGTATAACGCATAGGTTGTCCCTATACCCTCGGCTACTTCTCCGAGCTCTTCTACTATCTGTTCTTTTGATTTTCCCTCAGCTATACCTAAACCAACACGAAAATTTCTGCTCATTGTAGATGATGCACTCAAGAAAAGGTCTCCTGCTCCGCTTAGCCCTATAAAACTCTCCTCTTTTGCACCGTAATCTTTGCCGAATCTTTGCATCTCGACCAAACCGCGTGATATAAGTGCGGCAGCAGCGTTTTTGCCAAGTCCCAAACCTTCACATATTCCTGCAGCAATGGCAATTACATTTTTATACGCCCCTGCTACTTCTGCACCTACAACGTCGGTAGATGTATATGTTTTTATAAAAGATGGAAAAAATGAAGCAAAGGTAGCACTAAGAAGCTCATTTTTAGAGTTAATTACGAGTGCTGTAGGCAAAGATTTCATAACCTCCGCCGCAAAAGAGGGTCCTGAGAGAAATGCAATATTCTCCTCGGGAATATACGAAGCGTATATTTCATTTAAAAATTTTCCGCTTGTCGCTTCTATGCCTTTAGATGCCACTAAAATCTTATGATCTCTAAATCTGAAATTTTCTTCGAGCCATGATGAGATTTGCTGTGCAGGAATAGCAATAATCAAATACTCTAGCTCTAAGATCTCATCAAGAGAGATAAAATTTTTAATATCTCTATGCGTTCTTGATGTTATATATACTTCACACTTCTCGCTTAGCGCAAATGCCAAAGCACTTCCCCATTTACCTGCTCCGATTACTCCTACTTTAGTCACATTCACTCCCTACTATTTTTTCAAACTCTTTGATGTCGGTTTCATATCCTACAATCACAAATGAATCACCCTCTTTTACTCTATAATTCTTTATTATGGAAGAATATATAAACTCGTTTCTCATATTTTCATACATAATAGAGAGTGCAATAACACCATATTTTTTATCCCAGTCGAGTTCAATAATCTCTTTTCCTATATACGAATTTGTGCCGTTTATTCTAATTTGAGCAATTTTTAACGTACTGCTCTCAAAAAGTATCTTATGAAAAACCTCTTTAACGATTGGCTTTTCCATCATCTCTGCAATCATCTCTGCCGTAGTTTGAACAAGAGGAATTACTCTATTTGCACCCGCCATTTGAAGTTTGCTTGCAGTCTCTCTATTATTTGAGAGAGCTATTATATTTAAATCAGAAAATGAAGATCTAAGTGAAATTGTTAAAAAAATATTTTCTGCATTATCTTCTAAGACACAAAATGCTATCGAGTACTCAATATCAACAAACTCATTTATATCATCCCATTTATCACTTAAATCAAAACTTCTGATTTCAAATTCTGAACTGTTTTTTACAATATCTTGTTCACTTTGCAAACTATATATGTATATTTTATTGTAACTATCTACAATATTTTTAGCAATTTCTAGAGCATAATCGTTATAACCGAAAATTAAAGCGATTCTATTTTTCATGTTCTAATCTTTTTGTGTAAATATTTTTCAAACTCTTTTATGAAAGCAGAATTTCCAATAACAAGAAGATAATCACCGCTCTCAAGCAGAGTATTTTCCAATGGATTAAAGAAAAATCTCTTTTTATCTTTTTTATATATCCCAAGCATTACAATTTTAAAACTGACACTATTGAGTTCATTTAAATAAATAATATTTTCATGGATTCTGCTATCTACCAATATCTCTTCAACACTCACGCCATAATAGTCATTTCTTAGAGCATGAATAACCTCAAATGCAACAGGTCTGCCTATAAGCTCTTTAGATATCATACCTACTAAGCCTTTTGGATAAAGTATCTCATTAACACCTGCAAATTCAAGTTTTTTCCTATTTGATTCATCCATAAGCAGTGATATCATATTTACTTTTTTACTTATAGATCTAACCGTTAGCGTTGTGTAAACATTTTCCACATCACTCTCTCGCAAACACAAAATTGCTTTTACTTGCGTATTTAAATCTACTCCGATTTTTCTATAACTCTCTATATTGCCCGGATCATAGTTTAAGGCGACAATTCCATCTTTTTTAGCATTGGCTATTCTCTGCTCGCTCTCATCTAAAACAATAATTTTTACTTTTTGGTTTTTTAACTTAGCAGCAACCTCTTGCGCAACTCCCTCATAGCCACAGATAAGATAAAAATGTTTTAATTTTCTTATATCATCTACCGTTTTTATCTCTCTAATTTCATCAAGTTTTTCGGTAAAAGCAGAAACGACAATTGATGTTGTAAAAGCCAAAACAGAAACACCTGCGATGATTACAAAAATAGCAACTGTTCGTCCCTCAACAGTAACGGCAGTCACGTCACCATAACCGACTGTTGAAATTGTCACGATTGACCAATAAAGAGCATCAAAGAGAGTATTAATAGGTGAATCCGGATTGTTTGCTTCCATAACATAAACAAGAACAGATGACACAAAAACAACTATAGATGTAAACATCAATAAAATCAAAAATTCAAATTTTTTTGTGGATAAAACAGAAGCAAATACTTGAAAACTTGTGGTGTATCTAAAAAGCTTAAATACTCTAAAT
>CAIUZU010000346.1 GCA_903903705.1 uncultured Helicobacteraceae bacterium | reverse complement strand
TTCAACCGTGATTGCTCCAGTCGCTTTATCGATCACGTATTCGGCTCTCCACGAGTAATCCAAGTACACCGAACGCCGCCCTGCTTTGTTACCCTTCTGGGGATGATCGTGCCAAAGCGAATTGGCTCGCGCCGCCGAAATGCCAGCCTACTGAACTTCCTCTTTCCAAACAGAGAAAGCCATTTGTACGTTTTCCGGAGCTTGTCGCAGCACCTTGGCGGCCCGACCTCGCATCAAAACGGCAGTCATACACTACTCCTATGATTATACCAGTCGGTTTAATTAATCACCTAAAAGGTTTACATCATGAATTCGCTTGAGAAAAAGTTTTCGCTTGCCCACGGCAACTAGCCAGAGTGCTCGGCGCCTTCCACCTTTTGCATTTCAGCATTCTAAATTTCAAGGAGCTCCGCGGATTCGGTTGACGGATACGACACGTGTCCAGTCCGTCAAGTGGACAATAAAGCTCCAAGCGCCATAGACATTCACTTTCAACCGTCGGCAACAGCACCAATGTCTTCAAACTTAACATTTCGGGTCCATCTCTAAAAATCTCAGCAGCTCCCCCTTGGAGAATAAATAAATTTTCAGGCCGTCAATGGCGGGGCCATGCGTAGCAGAAATTCTTCCGCATCGCGCCTACATGCTTCCACTTCACGTTTCAGGAACAACTACGAAAAACCAGTATCGAAAGGGGTCAAAAGTTTTCGAGCGACCCAGCGGTGCAGTACTTGCTGATAACGCTTACATTTCAATACCGAAATCATTTCGGCGTAACTAATATACTTTTTGGATTTAATTATGTCAGAGCAAAAATCAGACACCAACTGTTCCGCATAATAGACTTCACGCCCCATTCTACCCTAGAGCTTAACGCGCTTTAAGAAGCCACGTTTTTCTAACTCCGAAATTTCATGTTTGCTAAAGTTTAATATCTTCATTGTTTGCTTCAAGGAGAGAAATCCCTGAGCGTAATCTCGACAATTTGACCGCACAGATTTACTCGCCTTCTCGAATTCATCTTTCGTGAGCCGAATGTTTCTTACTTCAGCCACTTTCGAGCGCTCAAAAATATAGATAATTGTTCCATCAAGTTCAGGCCCTCCAACTGGTTCCACACCAACAGAACGCAACCTTGCAGGTATGATTCGAGAAGACAGTTTATGCAGAACACCCAATTCTGATGCCGTAACATACTTCGCTCGAAATTCTTTCAAACTTACTTCAGAAACAAGACAAGCGCTGCACTGTCAATGCTCGAGCAAGGCAATATTCCAGACAAAAATGCAGTCAACATTTCAGCATTTGTAATCTGCACTTCGTAATTCACAGCAGCACAATGACCCTTAGTAACTCCCAGAGGCGCAACAAGTTGCGATGCTTCATCAATAGTCAAAAGATATTCAAGTAAACACCTCAGTTTTCGAATATCCTCTGGCAGCCAAACTCCGTTAGTTGGTGGCGCAAAAACACCAGATGCGATTAAAGATTCGAGTTCAGCCTTATCGATTCCCACGATACTCAACGCATTTTCTTCGTCCACAGCGGATTTTGGCAATGCGGGAATGGCCATTCGCGTTTTTTTCGCTTGGGCATTTCCGCCTCGCACTAAAAATCGGTTCTACACGACACGTGTCCAGTCCGCCGCACGGATGTTTGTTGTGAGTTTAAGGATTGCATTCTCTTTCTCACAATCTTGCAATATGCAGCCCGAGGTGCGCGAATACCTTGCCGCGCGCGTTTTACCGACACCCATAACTCGGACGCGGTAGCGAATAGGGGCGCCTTCGGTAAGCGCTGCGCGCGGCAAGGTAATTGCGACGCCTTGGGCGTGTATATGGCACATAGTGTTGTTGTAATGAAAGAGAATGGCGCAGGGTGAGGGATTCGAACCCACGACCACCGGTTTCGAAGACCGATACTCTATCCAGCTGAGCTAACCCTGCAAGAAAAAAAACCGTAGCAGAAATTCAAATAAAGGCCAACCGCCTAGAGCTGCTTTTCTAGAGCTGCTTTTCTAGAGACGCTTTTCAACGCGTCATCCCTGCTCACACTGCATCGAAGACACCGGCCCCGTAAGTTTTCTTGAGAAACTCCATGCTAAAAAATATACAAATCCGACCTTAAAAAACTCAACCGGTGCGAGTGAGAAACCAAAAACTTTTATCCATCTCTTTGCTCCGCCCACGGCTGATACTAAAAATTCCGGCAAAAACGGCATAGCGACCATTAAAATTGCCGACCCGATAAATAGAGTAAAACCTATGGGAGTTAAGAGTTTATCCGGATCTCCTTGCGCTAAAAGCCAAATAACAAATATGCTTAAAAATCCGAAAATTGTCTGTCTTATGGCAAAGTGAAACTCATTTACCCCAAAAAGTATGGTTGTATAGACTGAGAGTGAATATATGAGAACGATACTAATACCAATCAGTATTGAGACAAGTGCGAAAAGTCTTCTATCAGCCATACATAATTACTTTATCTTGTTGATTTTAAGTACAAACTCAACTTCTGCTTTAGATATATGCAACTCTTTTGAGATAGTCTCAAGCGTGATTCCCTGCTTATAGAGTGAAATTATCTTCTCATCATCATTGCCATGAACAGAAGCAGGAATGGATATCTGTTTAACGCCGCTTTCCAAAGAAGAGATTCTTGCTTCTACATGTTCATCTATCCTTTGAATTCCCTCTTCCAATCTTTTTAAACTCTGCGAAATAGGCTTGACCATATCATAAACTGTTCTCTCAACCTCTTGATATATATCTTCATCGCTCATGCGGCTGCTGTTTTTCTTGATGCTGAGTTGAGTTTCATCCAGTTTTTTCTTTAGATAAAAAATCTCTCTATTTAACTCTTCCGCCACCGTTGCAACGGAGCGAATATTTTTATTGTACTCGGCATCTTTTGCGAAAACATAGTAAATGAGATATAAAATCATAGCTCCCATCGCAACGACTAAATACTCTATATTTATATGATTTAGGTTCATTCTCTGCTCTCTCGTGCTTCTCTGATAAGCAGTCTCTCTCTTGAGGTCAAGTAAGCACCCCAATCCCGCTCATCCCTCTGATGCATTTTAGTAATTTTAGCCAATGATTTATCAATTGCGCTAAAAAAGATAGCTATATCTCTCTTTGGATAAACGGGAAGATCAACTCTGCCGTAATACTCTACACCCTCTTGCAAAATATCTTGCGAGAGTTTTAAATGTTCAAACCCTATCGATTCTATGGAAATCTCATTTTCTAAAGGCAATCTTTTTGGCTTCTCATCTTTAAACGAACGCTCTAATGCATCCACTTTCCTATGCAACTCTACGATGAGACTAAGCAAGATGGGATCTGTATCAACCGTTTCACCCTTTGCACGTGCAAGTTTTAGCCACTGGCTTACGGGATCTTCAGTGTTCTCGCTTAACTCTCTATACTCCACAAGAAACTCTTCTTTATTTTCGCCTAATTGACTAAAAGCCATATTAACAGGTGCTTTAACTAATCTAACACTCATAATATTGCCTTATCTAAAATAATAAAAACAAAAAAAGCTATCCCGAGATAGCCGTTTACCGTGAAAAAAGCACGGTCTATCTTCGTAAAATCTTTTCTTACCAAATAATGTTCATAACCGAGCATACATGCACTTAAAATCACAGCCGCATAAGCAAACATGTCAAGAGCCGCAACCCAGACAAAAAGCAGCCAAAATATTACGGTTAAGAGATGAAAAACAGAAGAGATGAGAAGCGTAGCCTCTGAGCCGTATTTTGCAGGAATGGAGTGCAGCCCTTTTTCTTTGTCAAAATCCATATCCTGCAAAGAGTACAAAAGATCAAATCCGGCAACCCAAAAAATAACGCCCAAACTAAGCATAACAGACCATGCCGTTATCTCGGCACTCACGGCTACAACACCTGCAATAGGTGCAAGTCCTAGAGATATGCCCAAGACAATATGTGCCAAAGATGAAAATCTTTTAAAGTAAGAGTAGCTTCCAAGAACTAGCAAAATAGGAAAACTGAGATAAAAAGCAAGCGGATTTACCATATAAGCAACCGCAACAAATGCAAAAGCATTGACTGCCGTAAAAATCATAATACTTGTTGCATCAAGTCTTCCGTCAACATTCGGTCTTGACATGGTTCTGGGGTTTTGCGCATCAATGTCTCTGTCGGCAAATCTGTTTAATCCCATTGCAAAATTTCTTGCACTTACCGCCGCCAATGCGCCCAGTATAAGCAGAGAAAAACCAAACCATCCATCTGCAGCGACAACCATAGCTATAAAAATAAAAGGAAGCGAAAAGATAGAGTGCTCAAACATAACCAGTTCATTAAAATCTTTGAGTTTATTTATATATCTTTGCAAAATTGACCTTGAAATTGTTTTTGCTTGATTTTACCCAAAGTTGATTTAAAAAATCTGTAATAGAAGTGACCCAGTCTCACGCTTCTATGTAATCCAAATCCTCATGAAATGTCTCACGGGTAAAATAGAGCGCAATAAATGCGATTGAAAATGTAACCGCACCGACTATGGCAGCCGAGCCTAAGACGCCCATGCTCTCTTTTAAAAGCATAAAGCTTGATGTAATGGGAACTACCGAACCACGGACGAAATTTGGAACTGTAGTTGCAACGGTTGCACGGATATTTGTTCCAAACTGCTCCGCTGCCATAGTGATAAACAGTGCCCAATAACCGCAAAATACACCAAGAAAAAATACGCATGTATAAAAAGAAGAAGCTGTTGCTCCGCTTAACATAAAATATGAGACGACACTAGCCAGTGAGAGAACCATAAAGATAATATAAGCGCCTTTACGGCTTCTCATTTTCTGAGAAAGATATCCGCTTGCGAGATCTCCTATTGATAGACCGATATAACAGTACATGAGTGCCGTACCTGCGCTCACTTCCCCTTGGATGGAAAGAGCTGTAGCAAACTCTGGCGAAAACATTACTAAAACGCCTACAACATACCACAGCGGCATTCCGATAACAATCGCTTTTATGTATTTTGACAAAAGCTTTTTTTTACTAAAGAGACTAAAAAAATGACCCCGCTTCACATCGTCACTGACATGATGTTCAAATATTGCAGACTCTTTGACACGAAATCTTAAAATCAACAGCAAAAAGCCAAGCACACCGCCTATGATGTAAGCATTACGCCATGCAAAGTGTTCTGCAACGATATTTGCCGCAACGACGCCGAGCACTCCAAACGCCGCTATACTCATGACTCCGTATCCTCGAAGCTCTTTAGGCAAGATCTCGGCAACAAGCGTCACGCCTGCACCGAGTTCACCGGCTAAACCGACACCTGCGATAAAACGCAAAAGCGCATACTGTTCGACATTAGTTACAAAAGCATTAAGAAAATTAGCAGCCGAATAGAGGACAATCGAAGCGAAAAGCACCGACAAACGCCCTTTTTTATCCCCTAAAATGCCCCATAAGATTCCGCCTATAAGCATTCCTGCCATCTGGGCATTTAAGATGATTGTTCCCCAAGAAGTTATCTCTTCTTTATTTAGCCCCAATTCGCCTAAACTCTCGACACGCACGACTCCAAAGAGGATTAGATCGTAAATGTCCACAAAATAGCCCATTGCTATAACGATGACAGGAAGTGTCAATACCTGACGCCATACTGAAACTGCCATCACTCAAGCCTTTGCGCGTTTTGAAACATAAAACGCATAGATTAGCATTCCGATTACCGACCATCCGATAAACCGCAGCCATGTTTCAAACGGCAATCCCGCCATCATAAAAATTATCAAAATGAAATTAAGAGGCATAAGGATTTTAAACGCAGGAACTTTAAATGATGGCTGAATGCTATTTTGACGACGAAGAACGATTATCGCCACTGCCACCATCAAATAGGCAAAGAGCGTTCCTATATTTACAAGCTCGGCAAGCGTTTTAAGAGGAATTAACCCAGCCATGACACTAAGCACCACTCCGCCGATAATAGTTGCTTTGTATGGAGTGTCATATTTTGGATGGATCTCACTCAATGTTTTTGGCAGAAGCCCATCACGTGCAAGAGCAAAAAGAATACGTGTAAACCCGAGTCCCATGACCAGCATTACCGTTGTAATCGTTATAACCGCCCCAAGTGCAATGACATTGGCGGCAAAAGGCTCATTTACTTTATAGAGCGCAAACGCCAGCGCATCGGGAACATTAAGCTCTTGATACGGAACTATCGCCGTAAGAGTAAAGCTTACAAGAATAAAAAAAACAACGCTGAGTGCGAGCGAGAGCATAAGTCCAAGCGGTATGTTTCGAGTAGGATTTTTCGCCTCTTCCGCTACAGTGCTTATGGCATCAAAGCCCAAATAGGCGAAAACAATGAGTGCCGCACCATGCCAAACACCTTCCCATCCAAACGGCATGAAGTTCGACAAATTGTTAAAATCGACATGCGGCAAACCGACAACTACAAATGTTACCAAAACGGCAAGCTTTATAAAGACAATCGCCGTATTAACACGTGCACTCTCTTTAATCCCAATTGCAAGAAGAACAAAAATCGCCAAAATAATTCCAAACGCACTTATGTCTATGTATGTACCGGCACTGGGATTATAAGCACCGCTAAGAGCGAGCGGCATCTCTATCCCCATGCTGTTTTCTAAAAAACGGCGAAGATAGCCAGACCATCCGGTAGCCACCGCAGCCGTAGCTACGCCATACTCAAGCAGAAGATTCCATCCGACAAACCATGCAAACACTTCACCCAAAGAGGCAAATGTAAAACTATATGCGCTTCCTGCTACAGGATAAGCAGAACTAAGTTCAGCATATATGAGTGCAGTAATTCCTATCATAACGGCAGCAAGTAAAAAAGACAAAACGATAGCGGGTCCAGCCATAGTCGCTGCCGCCTGCCCTGTGATAACAAAAATTCCAGCCCCAATGACTGCACCGACACCGATAAATGTCACATCCAAAAGACCCAATTTTCGCTCAAACTCCCCATTAACACTGCTCATATCTTTTTTTTGAAAAATATCTCTCAACGTTTCCCCTTTGCCGAATTTTAAAATATATTATTTTGTTATAACATAATTTTAAGAATAACGCTTATTTTACCTTACTCTAAGTAAGCACTCCATTAAATAAGCTCTCTTTAGCCGAAAAAACACTCTACTGAAATAACTTTGTCCTTTAAATTAACCCTCAAAGAGTTATATAAAATGATATAATTTTGCCATGATTCAACTAGCCATTATCGGTCCTACAGCATCGGGAAAAAGTGATTTAGCCATCAAAATCGCCAAGAAAATCAATGCTTACATACTCTCAATTGACTCACTAAGCATCTATAAAG
>CAIUZU010000345.1 GCA_903903705.1 uncultured Helicobacteraceae bacterium | reverse complement strand
ATCGCTTAATGATAAAGTGAACGACCCTGAAGCTTTAAAGTTTAAAGAAGATTTGCTCTTGAAACTTGACAATTTAGGCGTAACTATCCATCGTGCTGAAAACGAAGTTGCTTTAACTGATAAAAAACTCGAAAAAGTAAAATATGAGTTAACTCCTGTTTCTGTTTCTGATATCCACGGCAACGATACTATAACCGCTTCGCCTATAGAACTAGCAACTATGAAAAATCTCGGTCTTGCAACTTCTACAGCTCTTGAGAATTCAACTACTGCCGATGAGTTAGGTCTAGATGATTTCAATGAAAGTCTTGATTTCTCTGTTTCTGATTTACTTAAAATATTTAAGTTTAACGGCATTTCTGATAATTTAACTGCTATGGCAGGCATTAGTGAATCTGCTTACGCTTCCCACATGCCAAATGTTGATTTAAAGTAATTCTTTTGATTTCTAATATATAAAATTCTACACTTTTTAAATAAGTGTAGGTTTTACTCCTCTGCACATCCCATAAATACGAATCTAAAAAGATATAAATTTCACACCCTGTAAAATTCGTAAACATTCCTCACTATTTCAACATTAAAAAAAAATATTTGAGGTGTTTGAATGTCACTTGGTCAACTAGGTAAAAACTCCGCAAATGAGTTTTTTGAAACAATTATCTACATGACTGCTTATGATGCGGCAAGGGAGAAAATTCAGGATTATACTTCTGGTATTGAAAATCCTATTTTAAGAGAGGCGGCAGAGAGTGCGGCAAACGTTGCGGCTTTCGGTGGTATCTTTATGATCATACGTTACGAAGAAGCTATATTAGAAAAAGCTTTTGCGGTTGCCTCTGGTCTTGTTGCAATTTTAATGGGCGTTGGTAAAAAAGCAGTTGATAAGTTAAAAAATGCAACTTTTAGAGGTAAGAAACTCGCTATTCTCTCAAAAATCTTAGGCGGCATAAGTGATGATGGTGTCGCAAAAGCTCAGGTCGTTACGACTCAACTCGGTAACTTTATTTCCTCAAGAAACAATCAATATCAGTCAGGAAATTTAATAGATAGCACTCTTAAAGTCCGTGAAAACGTTGTGGAGCGTGATAGAAGTTCTCTTATGCTTGGCAAAGGTATGGCGGATAACTATGTAAATAGTTTAATGTTCAAACTTTTAACCTCGTCTTTTACTGATAATGATAAATCTATGATTAAAAAAATTCTTGGTCGTGATGCATCTACAGAACTAGATATTGAAGATTTAAATAAAATCGGCTCGTTTATGTTCGTTCAGGATGATACGGGAAAAATAACGGGTCTGACTGAACAGTTTTTCAGTTTGATAAATGGCTTAGGCTATTTACATAATAAATAAAAAGGATATAAAAAATGGCTGTACAAATTGCTGAGCTTCAATCTTCAACTTTTCTATATAGTATTAAATTTCTTGGTAATCATTTTGCAGGTAGTATCCAAGATGATATAGATTTTAGTCCTAATTCTTTGGATATTTTTGCTTTTGCAGGTACTTATGGAAGTATCTCTGAGCTTTTTGAAAGTATTAATTCGCTTCCTGATAACGGCTCTTATTATTTTGTTAATTTTAGAGCTTGTAAACCTTATTCTATACCTCCTAATTTTGCTAGTTATGGTGGTACTATTTATACTTGTTATCGTTCTTGTTGTGAAATTGATTTTAATCCCATATTGGAGAAAATTTAATGTTTGATGTATTGAAACAAATTTGTGATAAATTAGGTGTTGAATATCCTGAAATTGATACTTATTCTAACGATTGTATGAAGTCTAAATACTTAGTCGAGTGTATATCTGAATTTATAGGATAAAAAATGCCACGCTACAAAGTACAACTAAAACAAGGCTCCCGAACTATAGTCGAACATATAGAATGTTCTAATGTCTCAAGCGTATTAGCTTTTTATGAATTAGTTACAACTATGAAAGTAACAGAGATTCTAAAAGTAGAATATGAGCTAAGCGATAATACTATCATTCCGGTAGATGATTTTCAATATCGCTCTATATACAAAGGTCTTATTAAAGATACAGCCACAAATAAATCTAGGCAAATCATACTTCATAATATTAAATTAAATATTAGTGAGGCTGACTTGATTCCTTTGATAAAAGTTCACATGAGCATAGACGGTGCTTCAGTTGATAGCATTTATTGTTCATTGTTTAAGAGGTAAAAAAAAATGACTCGTACTGACGCTCAGGTTTATTTTTCAAAATTTGGTATTCTTATTGATACTGATGGTAAAAGGTTAAATTGCTTTAAATGTGGTTTAGACT
>CAIUZU010000344.1 GCA_903903705.1 uncultured Helicobacteraceae bacterium | reverse complement strand
GGCGAAGGCGATAAAGGTCCTCAAGCAGAAAACGTTACAGGTCTGTAATCTTTCTTAGAGCGGATTTATCCGCTCTAAATATTTCACATCCACTCCCACAAAAACTTCATTTATTCAACTTTTACAAAACAACCTAAAACTATTACAAAAATCAAACAACCTTGACAATACACTTCATCTCACATTATAATAGTTCAAAACTAAACTAAAGGATACGTCCATGTGTAAAGATGCTATTGTGTTTAATAATGAGCCTAAAGGTGTTACGCTTGAAGCTTGGATTCCATACTATATTTGTACGTGTGGGAAAAGCAAAGAGGGAGTATTTTGCGACGGAAACCATGAGGGAACCGGATGTTTACCTAAAAAAACGATTGTTGAAAAAACGAAACAGTATCATATATGTTTATGTAAAAGCAGTAATAATTTCCCATTTTGTGATGGAACTCATAGTTTTTACACGGATGAAGATATAGGCAAGGGTGTTAAAGTTTAACACCCAAGTATAAATCTACTCTACATCAAAATATTTTTGTTTGAGAACAGTGAATTTTTCTGCCTCTTTATTTCCATCAAGGTTTAGGTTTTTAAGAGCTTTTGGGTTTACTATATAGTATCCGAGCTGTACTTCGATTTTATCACCTTTTTGGAGTGCATCGCTATAGCTTACGCTCTTTTTCTCTTTTGCTTTAAGCATCGTGTCTTGAACTACTTTTGTCGCTAACCACGGCATAGAAGGTCCTTCATCATTACCGATTGTTTTAACAAAAGTTTCTGTTTTTAGCGGTATTGCTTTGCCGCCTCTAATGATATTTAACTCTAAGTTCCGCGACTCTTAGCGGATGAAGCATAAAGTTATGAGGAGCTTTATTTTCTACGCTTACTTCAAAACCGTTACCGGCTTTTTTGAAATTCAGATCTACATACTGAGTTAGCATTTCAGGATGTTTTCTAGCACCTGCAAAACCGTGAAATGCATGTTTTTGGCTATGTCTGATGGTAGTAGCACTTCCTTCAACTTTTGGCATGTGACAAGTTATACAGTTCTCTTGCTTATCTTTAGCACCCTCTTTGCCTGTTTCACAAAGCATAAATTCATGTGAATTTTCTCTATGAGAGTGACATCCCATACATACTTGAGCAGTATAAAACTTCTCATTTGAGTAGTCTATATCATGATACGGTGAGCCGACTGTAGTTTTGTTCATACCAAACCATGAACTTTCCTGTTTATAAGCTACTTTTTCACTCTCTCTGCCTGCTTCAGCCGAGTATAATGTTTTAGTGTCTTTTGCATACACATTTTTATTTTTGCTTTTGTGCTCTTCTACATCTTTGATAGTATGACATGTCGTACATGTAATACCCTCTTTAACATCTTCCTCAGCTTTTGCGTTTGGTGCATGGCACTCTGCACAGTTATAATCGCCTTTTGCCTTTAAGGGGTGTTTATCCCAAACTGCTTTATGAATTTCATCATCATAAAATGATGAGTTTTTATGCATTGAACCTTTAAACTCTTCAACGATTGTAGGATGACACTTCACACATGTCTCCATCTCTGATTTGGCAACAAGCAATGATGATAATGCTACTGCCAACAATAGTATTTTTTTCATATTAACTATCCTTTTAATTATTATAAGTTAAAATTTTAACATACATTAAAATCGTGCGCTTGATTTATATCAACAACAATTCGTGCTAAAATACAAAATAAATTAACAAGGTTAAAATAATGCTCATTCCATCAAATTTATTAGACGGCAAAAAAATACTTCTTGGAGTAACAGGATCTATCGCCATCTATAAATCTCTAGATCTTATAAGACTATTTACAAAAGCCGGTGCAGAGGTAAAAGTAGTAATGAGTGAAGCTGCAAAAAAGTTTATAGCTCCTCTGACTTTTGAGACTCTCTCAGGCAGCCAAGTGCTTGATGACACAAACGAATCATGGGCAACAGACCACAATCATATAAAAACTGGCGAGTGGGCAGATCTTTTTGTTATAGCTCCTGCGACTGCAAACACTATCGCAAAGCTCTCAAACGGTATTGCCGACAATATATTATTGCAAACGGCTCTTGCTTATCCACGCCTAAAAGTGATTGCGCCATCAGCAAATACAAATATGCTGGAAAATCCTTTTATAAAAGCAAATCTCAAAATGTTAGCTCTTGCAAACTATGCGATAATCGATACGCAGACAAAAGAGCTTGCATGCAAGAGTGTGGGAAACGGCGCTATGGCAGAGTCGTTAGAGATATTTTGGCACTGTGCAAAAGCTCTTTTAGCGGATGATTTTTGGAGAGATCGAAGAGTTATAGTTACAGGCGGAGGAACTGTTGAGAAGATAGATGAAGTTCGCTTTATCTCAAACTTCTCAAGCGGAAAGATGGCATCTGCATTGGCTGTGGCACTCTACTGCAAAGGTGCAGACGTAAATCTTATCTCTACAAAATTTGACAAAGATCTCCCTCTTGATTTATACACCATAGACGTGCAAAGCTCTAGCGAGATGTTTGAGTATCTGGGCGACTCCATACGCATTGCCAAAAAAGGGAAGCTCTCAAAAGCGACTCTTATGAGAGATGAGCCTATACATCTGATTCAAAAGAAACCTTACCTTTTTATGGCTTCAGCCGTAAGCGACTATGTTGCGGCATATCCACAAGAGGGCAAACTAAAAAAAGAGTCGCTTGGAAGTGAGTGGGATCTTAAACTTAAACAAAATATAGATATTCTAAGCTCAATCGACAAAGAGGGTATTACGACTATCGGCTTTAAGGCTGAAATGGATGAAAAAAATGCTCATGAAAATGCTGCAAAAATGCTAAATGGCAAAGGAGTCGATGCGGTATGTCTCAATATCTTAAAAGACTACTCAAGCTTTGGAAGCGATACAAACAGAGTTGATTTTATAACTTCCCAGAAAGTAGGATCTATCGCAACGGCAGATAAGCTTAGCGTTGCATTTGAGATCTTAGAATATGCGAAGAAGATATAACTCCATGTTCATTTAGGTGCGTAACATCAGTTAAAAAAAAGATACAATTGCGAATAAAAAACAGATAGACTTTTTTGAAGCATACTAAACGATTTTTGGACATAAATTTATGAATAAAGCAAGACATATAGCAATTATCATGGACGGCAACGGTCGCTGGGCTGAGCTTAAGGGCAAAAAAAGAGCCGATGGACATGAAGCAGGTGCAAAAATTGTAAGAGAAATTACCGAATTTTGTTCAAAAAATGATGATATTGAGAGCTTGACACTATATGCATTTTCAACTGAGAACTGGAAAAGACCACGTTTGGAAGTTGAATATCTTATGAAACTTTTAAAAAAATATTTAGAAACTGAACTGGAAAACTATCTGCAAAACAATATCAGATTTGAGGCAATAGGTGATATCCGCGCTTTTTCAAAATCTCTACAGCAAACAATCAAAAATACTCAGGAAAAAACCGCTCACTGCGACGGTTTAGTTCAATCTTTAGCACTCAACTACGGTGCACAAGATGAGATACTCAGAGCAGTAAACAGAATAAAAAATCATGAAAACGACATAACCGAAGCCATGCTCAAAAATGCACTTGACTGCAAACATGATGTAGATCTCATTATCCGCACAGGCGGAGACCACAGGCTCTCCAACTTTTTACTCTGGCAGGCTGCTTATGCAGAACTCTTTTTTACCGATACGCTATGGCCTGATTTTACGACAAACGAACTGGAAAAAATCATAAAAGATTTTACAAAAATTGAGAGAAGATTCGGGGGCTTAAAATAGTGGAACTTACACTGGCTTTTATCTTAGGAACACTTATCGGTTCATTTTTAAATGTGGTTATCTTGCGTCTTCCAAAAGATGAGAGTGTAGTTTTTGTCTCTTCGCATTGTCCTACATGTAACACTCCGCTCAAGCCTTGGCACAACATACCCCTTTTTTCTTGGATATTTTTAAAAGGAAAATGCTCTTTTTGCAACACTAAAATTTCACTGCAATATCCGCTTATCGAGCTTATTTCAGGTTTGATTTTTTTAGCCCTGTGCGCTAAATTTTCTCTTAGTTTTGCGTCTCTTTTAATCGGATTTAGTTTTTTAACTCTCTTAGCTCTTTCGATGATAGATTTTAAGTACAAAATGATTCCTGACTCTCTAAATCTTCTAGCTTTGGTTTTTGCTATTTTTGGAGCATGGAGTC
>CAIUZU010000343.1 GCA_903903705.1 uncultured Helicobacteraceae bacterium | reverse complement strand
CGATAAAGAACTTGAATTTGGCAAAATTTACAAAGCAAAAATCACCGATATTCTCGGAAATATTTTAACTGCGACTGTAGAGAATGGTTGAGCAAAAAACTCTTCTTAAGCTAAAAGATAAAAAAAATCTTTTGGCATTTTCAGGCGGAGCAGATTCTACTGCTCTGTTTTTTCTTCTTCTCAAACACAACATTCCCTTTGATATAGCCATCGTCGACTACGGCATCAGAGAGCAAAGCAAAGCCGAAGTTGCTTATGCGCTAGAGCTGGCTAAAACGCACAACTTAAAATGTCATCTGCATAATGCCCAGACTATTGAACAAAACTTTGAAGCAAAAGCACGAGAGATACGATACGATTTTTTTGAAGATCTTATCAAAAGATATAATTATGAAAATCTCCTAACCGCTCATCATCTCGGAGACAGATTTGAGTGGATGCTTATGCAGTTTTGTAAAGGTGCAGGATGTGCTGAGATTGCAGGGATGCAAAAAGAGCAAAACAGAGGCTTTTACAAACTTATCCGTCCCCTGCTTCATCTGGATAAAAAAGAGCTTTTGGCATATCTTCATGCGAACAAAAAAGTATACTTTGAAGATGAGAGCAACTTTGATGAAGATATAAAAAGAAACTCCTTTAGACACAACTACTCTCTTCCTCTTTTAGAGAAGTATCTAGGCGGAATCAAAAAGAGTTTTGAGTATCTTGACGAAGACAGAAGCCAACTCATAGAAGCAATAGAGATAAAAACAATTGATGAGTTTGCATACTTCAAAAGCTCGCACAACAAAAGAGCCGACATTTTTGCGATAGACAAATGCTTAAAATCCAAACTCTATATGTTAAGCGCATCTGAGAGAGAACTTTTAAAAACCAAAACAACTCTGATTGTCGGCAGAAAGTTTTTAGTTGTTCAAGATAGAGGTTTTATCTTTATTGTGCCATACGAAAAAGAGGTGCCAAAAATGGATGAGAAATTTAAAGATGCGTGCAGAATTTTAAAAATAGAGCCAAAACTTCGTCCATATCTGTACAAAAACCCAGAGGCTTTTTTGAAAGTAAAAGAGCTATTTACTGCTATTTGAATCTTTATTGTTATAAACTCTCATTGTAAAAGATGAGTCTATCATTTCGCCGTCTCTTTTAAAAGCTATGGGAAAATTAACCGCTATAATCCAGTTACTTTTATTTACCGCATCTAAAAAATCATAAAAACTCTTCGGCGAACTTATCTCAGAGGTTGTATTGACCTCATAAACACTAAAACCGTCTTCATCTCCAAGCTGACTCTTTTTAGTAATGCTCAAAGCGCTAAAAAAACCTTGATGCTGCTTTTTAAACTTATCTGCACTAAACTCGTTCTCAAAGGCACTGATTACATTAGAGTTATCACCTTGAAGTTTTTGAAGAATTACTTCTTTCTCGATTGCAAAATCAGATAACTGTTTTAACTCTAAGTTCTCTTTTTTAAGTTCGCCTCTTTTTAGCCTATAATCTTTGCCCTCCGGAATTAAAACGGCAAAAGAAAAAACCAAAACAAACACAAGTAAAAATAGGCAAAGTGTAAAAAGATAGATATTTTGTCTGGAGAAACTACTCTTCACTGCTTAACTCCTCTTCATTATCTATATAGTTGGTAGATACAAACCGCAGCCAACCATTTTGCGCAGGGTAAAAACTGCTGTATGTTCTATGAAAAATCGAGCGTAACGGTGCTTGAAGCATAAAATTATATACATCTTTGTTTGGTGTTATCCCGTGAAGGATAAGAGCATTTTCCATTATTTTTGCTTCAGAGAGAGTTATTCTACTTGGAACTAAATCAAATAGATTATTGATACTGTCCCTAAGTACACTGTTCTTTGTAAATATCTTCTCTGATAACAAAAGCTGCTTCTCAATAGTCGCAATTTCACTATTCATTTTTACAATATTTGCACGATAGTCGTCTTTTTGCATTTTAATATCAGACATCTCCTGCATAAATCTTTGATCTTTAAAGATTAAAAAAGCATAAGTACTAAAAAGCATAAAAAGGGTAACACTAAAAAAGGTAAAAAGCAGTTGTATCTCTTTTGTAAAGACACTCTTTTTTCT
>CAIUZU010000342.1 GCA_903903705.1 uncultured Helicobacteraceae bacterium | reverse complement strand
CTTCTTCTTCGTCATCCTCAAGCTTTTTTTTAATGGCATAGCGAGGCTCTTTCGCCAACTCTTCAAATACTTTATATTGTTTTGAATATGCCTTATAAACATTCAGCACCGCGGCTGCAATACCTATAAAAACTCCTATCCAGAGCGTCCAAAAAGCACCTGTCATGTTTTTTAACAGTAAACCGATTCCGACACCCATCAGAACTGCTACAGCTATCGAAATTCCCAAAGAGAGATGATCGGCTGCTTCGATAATAGGTTTTATTCTAGGAGCTTCCTGTTCCTTTTTTTCTTCATTAGCCATTGGTTACTTCTTTAAAAACTCTAGCGCTTGCTTTAATCGTATCCTCAATCATCTCATCTGTTACGGCAGTTGATATAAAGCCAGTTTCATAAAGTGAACATGCGAAGTAGAAGCCTTCTCTTAGCATCATAGAGTGAAATTTTGCAAACAGTTCAGCATCAGAGTTACATGCATCGGCAAAGTTTTTAACAGGTTTTTCATTGAAAAAGAAACCAAACATGCTGCCTCTTGTGTCTATCTGCATAGTTATTCCACATCCAAGAGCCTCTTTTTGCATCCCTTCAACCAACCTTTTTGCACGCTCATTGAGCACAGATATAATTTGAGCATTTTTCTTTAATTTAGATATTGCCGCAAGTCCTGCAGCCATAGCAACAGGATTTCCGCTAAGTGTTCCTGCCTGATATACCGGACCCTCAGGTGAAAGTTTAGCCATAATGTCCGCTCTTGCACCGAATGCGCCTACAGGCATTCCTCCGCCGATAACTTTTCCGAGTGTTACGATGTCCGGTTTAACTCCTGTTATCGACTCTGCACCATGAACTGTTGCACGAAAACCGCTCATAACTTCATCAAAGATAAGCAGCGTGCCGTTTGCATCACAAAGCTCTCTTAGTTCATGCAAAAACTCTTTATCAGCAGGAACAAGCCCCATATTGCCTGCTATTGGCTCTATAATGACACATGCAATGTTTTTAGAGTCTGCAAAACACTTCTTTACGCTCTCTATGTTGTTATACTCTGCCAAAAGAGTGTGCTTTGTAAAGTCGGCAGGCACTCCTGGAGAGCTTGGGTTTCCAAAAGTTGCAGCTCCGCTTCCTGCTTGAACCAAAAGTGAATCGCTATGCCCGTGATAACATCCTGTAAACTTTATGATGTCATCACGGTTTGTATATCCGCGAGCAAGACGGATTGCGCTCATTACAGCTTCTGTTCCGCTACTTACAAATCTGATTTTATCAATTGAGTCAAACATAGAGATAACAAGTTCGGCTAAATCACTCTCGGCTTGTGTAGGAGCGCCGAAGCTTAGACCGTGTTTTACGGCTTCTATTACTGCACTCTCAATCGATTCATCTCTGTGCCCAAAAAGAAGCGGACCCCAGCTTTGAACATAATCTACATATTTATTACCGTCAATATCAGTCAAATATGCGCCGTTTCCTTCTGCAATAAAAATAGGTGTTCCGCCGACACTCTTAAATGCTCTAACAGGAGAGTTTACTCCGCCGGGAATTAAAGTTTGCGCTTGCTTGAAAGCTTTTAATGAATTGTCTATACTCAATTTTTTTACCTTATAGTTATGTTTAATTTTGTAATTATAGCTAATAACTATTAATCTATATTGGTTATAATTGCCGGAAATTTTATAACCAAATGGAATAGTTTGAACCGCTCATATTTTGCACTCTTTGTCGCCCTTTTAATCCACTTTCTATTATTACTTTTGTTCTGGCTTCTAGGAATAATGATGCCTCAAACAAAAGAAGAACAAAAATCTAAAGAAAATAAAATCAAGGTTTCGCTCAAAGAGATGCCAAAAAAAGCCGAACCTCTCAAAGATAGAGAAGATGTTATGCAAAAGCCATCGGAAGTCGCTCCTATGCCCAAGGGAAGTCAACTTACTAAAATAGTCGAACCTCTTAAGCAGCCGCCGATTAATATTGAAAAACAAAAAACAGAGTCTTCAAAGGTAACGCCTCAGCCTAAAATAGAACCGATTCCGCCTAAAGAACCTTATATAAAATTACCGCAAGAGGAGAAAAAAAGCAAAAGTGATGCTCTTGATTGGATGTATGAGGACAAATCGGAGCAAGATGCTAAGAAAGAGGAGAGTAAGCAAAAGAGCGGCAGCAACATAAATTCTGATTTAAAAGAGCTTTACGGGGATGAATTCGGCAAGTTTACACCCGGTCAGCAAAAATATCTGCTTGACAATCAAGAGATTATGAGAAGAATTACGCAAGAGGTTTTAAACAGAGTTGCACAAGTCAATCTCACAAAAGATATAAATGTAAACAGAACAAATATTGTAGAGTTTTATCTTCATCCAAACGGAGATATGACGGACTTTAAATTTCTTAAAAATAGCGGATATTACGTACTTGACGATACTACAAAAGAGACGATTGAGTATGCATACAGCAGATATCCGAGACCAAGTGAAAAGATATTGATTAGATATAATGTTTTTTATAATTTAGCGAGACACTAAAACAGAGTTATTTAAACATATTTCTCTCCAGCAGTACCAAAGCCCCTTTGTAAACAGGCTCATCTACAAATCCGAATTCCTCGTCTTCAAAACCGGTAACACCAAGCTCTTTGTTTAGTTCAAAGAGCTTGATTATATTTTTAGCCCTCTTAATCTCTCTTTCTTCATCGGCAAATTTTTCATTTACTAGTTTTGCCTGTGTTGGAGAGATGCACCCTTTTGCGTCATACCCAATTGCTTTTTCCAGAGATATCCACTTCTCAAACATATCTAGATTTTTAAACTCTTGATATACAAAAGAGACAGGTTTTACACCGATGCTTTTACATGTAACTAAAAAGTGCGACAAGATATATAAAACCGTAGGATTATCCACATTAATAAGGCTCTGCGGAAGCTTCATGTCTGCGAAAAGATCTAAAATACCTAGATAAAATGTAGTGATTTTTTTATCAATTT
>CAIUZU010000341.1 GCA_903903705.1 uncultured Helicobacteraceae bacterium | reverse complement strand
TTCTACAAATAGAACTGAATCGTCACAGCTATTTACTATCTCTCTGTTATGTTCCAAGCAAAAATCCCAAACACTAAAGAGTCTCATAATTTCATCAAAATTTTTACATAACGGTTCATCTGAAATATTTGCACTTGTTGCGACTATGGGTCTGTTTAATCTTTCTAAAATCAGATGATGAAGCGGTGTGTAAGCCAAAAAAAGCCCGATTTGGTTGATATTTGGAGCTACATGTAGACTTATAAAGTCGCTATCTCTTTTTTGAAGCAAAACTATAGGTCGTCTGTTTGAGTTAAGCAGTTCTTGCTCTTTTGCACTCATTATGGCAATGCTTTTTGCCGTCTCTACATCTTTTACCATCACTCCAAACGGTTTTGAAGGTCGCCTTTTTCTCTCTCTTAAAAGTTTTACCGCGCTATCATTTGATGCATCACAAACCAGATGATAGCCCCCTATTCCCTTTATGGCTACAATTTTGCCGCTGCTTATAGCTTCTACTGCCTCATCTATGATGTTTTTGGACTCTATTTTTTTGCCGCTGTTGTCAAAGAGAGAGAATGTAGGTCCGCACTTATGGCATCCTATCGGCTGAGCGTGGTATCTTCTGTCTTTTGGATTTTCATACTCACTCCGGCACTCTTGACACATGACAAACTCATCCATCGAGGTGTTTTTTCTATCATAAGGAAGATTTTTTATGATGCTAAATCTCGGGCCGCAGTTGACACATGTGATAAACGGATACTCAAATCTTCGGTTGGTTTTATCAAGCAGTTCACTCTCGCACTCACTGCACATTGCTATATCTGATGGAATCTTGCTTGAGAGCAGTTTTGTACTTTTGCTCATCTCTATGCTAAAGCCCTCAAAAGGTTTTGATTTTTTAGTGCGGGTTATTTTTATGGAGTCTATCTCACTTAGTGGCGGTCTGTTTTCTCTCATATTTCGTATGAACTCATCCACTTTTTCTTGTGCCGCATCAAGAAGTATTAGCACGCCGTAACCGTTGTTTGAGACCTCTCCCTTTAAACCCATTGAAATAGCAAGGTTATAGATAAAAGGGCGAAATCCCACTCCTTGTACAACGCCTCTTATCTCAATGCAAAACTGCACTACTCCAGCTCCAAACTCATAAGATACATCTCTTCACCATCAAGAACATTGATATCAAAACTGCCGCATTTTGGGCAGATAAACTCATTTTTCTCAAGTTCTGATTCAGCCAAACATTTATTGCAAGATACTTTTACTTTTTGGATATTTATATCTAAAAGAGCTTCATGACAAACAGTATTTTGCTTAAATGCCTCAAACGCTTCATTTAAAAGATGAGGCTCAACTCCGCTTAAGATCCCGATTTTTATTACAACTTTTGTTACTTTTTTTGCATTATTTTGCCTGACATGCCCATCACAGCTATCTAATAAAGATTGAACAATACTGTACTCATGCATCAGCAGATCCTCGGGAGCAGTTCGCCAGTCGGAACATCTAAAAATCTCTGCGTACCCCATGCAGAATTTATGATGACTTTTTTAAGGTGTTTGTCTGTAACTCTGCCGATGATGGAAGCATTTTTGTTGTATGACTTAAGGATTTCCATCGTCTTTTCTGCTGCTTCTTTTTTAACTGCAAGTAAAAAAGTTCCCTCATTAGCAAGAGTAAGAGCATCAAAACCCAAAATCTCACAAAGCCCCATCACCTCATCACTTACAGCGATTTTTTCCTCATCTATCTCTATGCAAATATTTGACTGCTTAGACCACTCGTTTAGAGCTGCACTGACACCGCCTCTGGTTGCATCTCTCATGGCGGTTATCTTTATGCCCTCATCTATAAGACTTTTTACGATTGGGTAAAGAGAGGTACAGTCGCTCATAAGAGAACTGCTTAGCTCAATCCCCTCACGAGATGCAAAAATAGTAGCTCCATGACACCCGATATCACGGCTAAGAAGTATCACATCATCACATGAGATATTGTTTGAACTAATCCCCTCTTGAAGCACTTCGCCAATGCCTGTCGTGTTTATAAAGATCTTATCCACACTTCCTCTTGGCACAACTTTCGTATCGCCGCTTACAACAACTGCACCGTTAATATCAAGCTCTTTTTTCATACTGCAAACAATCCGCTCCAGATCTCTTGTCTCAAAACCCTCTTCGATGATAACACTACATGTAAGATATTTCGGCTTCGCACCCATCATAGCAAGGTCGTTACATGTACCACAAACTGCAAGTTTACCTATGTCTGCTCCTGTAAAAAAAAGCGGAGTTACCGTAAAACTATCGGTTGAAAATGCCAATCTCCCACCCTCAATAATAGCCGCATCTTCGCTTTTATCTAAAATGTCGTTTTTAAACGCTTTGTAAAAAACATCCCTTATCAACTCGTTGTTCTCAGCTCCACCATTTCCATGGGAAAGTTTTATTGTTTTAGTCATCTATAATATTCCTGTTTCAATAAAATCATTCATCTGTCTAATGCTTTTTTCGTCAATATCCTTACGATACTCTAACTTAGTTTCTAATCTCCAATACGACCAAATAACATCTGCATATTTATCTACTATTTTTAAATCTTCAGTCAATTTTTCAGTTGGTTTTGTTTCTGTTTTTTTGTCCGGTTCATTCGTAGTTTTATACTCTGATGAAATTAAACTTTTGATAATATCAATCAATTCTGAATGAGACTTAAAGCTATCTCGATTTTGAGAAGATTGTCTATCTAATGAATTAACTAAATTGACAGATAAATCTTTTTGATCGATAA
>CAIUZU010000340.1 GCA_903903705.1 uncultured Helicobacteraceae bacterium | reverse complement strand
TGTCAAACTTTGCAAACTCTTTGATAGCATCAATAGTTTGATTTTTTTCAAATTTTGCTTTTGAGACTTTTCCCTCAAAAACACCATTTCTTTGAACCGGATTATAATCAACTTTAGCATCTAGCACAGCAACAAGCAACTCAGGATATTTGAACATATAAAGTAATTTTTCAATCTCTAAATTTTCAACTTTTGCTATTATGGAAGCAGGCTCAAAATCTTTTAAGAGAATCTCAAACGTAGTATCCGATGAGGCAATATCGCTTTTACCCTTTAGCACAAGACGCTCTTTGTCTCCTTTTGCCTCTCCCTCAAGTTTCAATGCACCTCTGATATCTGCACCCGTGATAGGTTTTAAAACCTCCAGATCTTGGATATTTAGAGAGTATGCTATATCTGCTTTAAGAGGTTGCGGCACTACTTTACCCGAAGTGCTTATTTTAAACAGGTTTGAAAGAAAATCATACCTATAATCAACATCATCCCTTTTGAGTTTTGCGTTAAGATCCATAGAAAAAGTGGTCGTAGGAATAGTTACATTAAAATCACTCTTCATATATCTAGGATCTATTTTTCCGTTTTTACTCTTTAGCGTTATCTCGCCATCCATCTCATGCGATATAAGATTTTTAAAATTTACCTCAAGATCTACATCTGCAGTTGCGTATGGATTTTTTGAAAATAGGTGTAACAGCGATGCCAGTTTTGCATCTTTCATTTTCATAGTAAATGAAGCCGGAGTGAGATCTGCGAGAGTTGCATGATAGGCAGATTTACTATTTCCGATATCAGTCATGCCGTCTATATTCATAAATGCCAAATCACCTTTTACGGTTCCATTTGTAAAAAAGGTTCCATTAAGAGGTGTGCCGACAAGCTTACTCAAACTCTGTAAATTTTGAAAGCCGACTTCATAAGAAAAATTTAATGAACGAGAAAAGAGTGAATACTTCCCTTTTACTTTTATGGAGTTGTTTTGATTTAGCATTAAGACCATCTCAAAATCAGTCGTATTAAACAAAAATGTAGAAAATCTACTCTCCATCTGAGTCTTTTCTTCTATTTTGCTCTCAACAAAAGGTTTTATAAAACCGTTACCGATGGGTGTAAAAACAGCCACATATACAATTGTCAGCAGTGTTGTAAAAACTATGCCAAACCATGCCAAATATTTCATTTTGCCTCTCCTCTTTAAACATACTATATAATGATACAATATAAATGATTTTTTTTGGAAACCATATAGTTGATACGTGTAGACTAAACTTTATTGATAAAATATGTTTAACTTTTACTTGACATTGTTACACTCAATATGTATAATTGTGCCATCTTTTTAAAAAAGGAGTGATTTAACAACTATGCCCAAAGAAAATAAAGAAGAGATTCAAAACGAAAATCTTGAAAAAGTAGAACTTGATGAAGCAGCTGCAGAAGCGGTAGCCGTTGAAAACGAGTTTGATCTTTTACAAACAGAGATGGCGGAACTAAAAGACAAATATGCCAGAGTTCATGCTGATTTTGAGAATATCAAAAAAAGATTAGAGAAAGAGAAATATACGGCGGTCGAATATGCGAATGAAAAATTTGCAAAAGATATGATTCCCGTGCTTGATTCGCTTCAAGGTGCGCTTAACTCCGCAAACTCCGATGCAAACAGTGAAGAGCTTTTTACAAAACTTAAAGAGGGAATTGAGCTTACTCAAAAGCAACTAATCACCTCTTTAGAAAAACATGGAGTTAAAATGGTGTCACATGATGAACCTTTTGACCCAAACATCCACAACGCAATCCAAAGCGTTGAGAGTGACACGGTAGAGAGCGGACAAATAGTCCAAACTTTTCAAACAGGCTATAAATATAAAGAGAGACCGCTCAGAGAAGCGATGGTAGTAGTGGCGAATTAACACTCGTTCATAAGTTTTATAAAGTAAAAAATCAAATTAAGGAATTAGAAGATGTCAAAAGTAATAGGTATAGATTTAGGAACAACAAATTCATGTGTTGCTGTTTATGAGGGTGGTGAAGCAAAAATCATCCCAAATAAAGAGGGTAAAAATACGACTCCTTCAATAGTCGCATTTACGGATAAAGGCGAAGTTTTAGTAGGCGACCCTGCAAAACGTCAAGCAATCACAAACCCGCACAAGACAATCTCTTCAATCAAGAGAATCATGGGTCTTATGATGAACGAAGAGAACGCAAAAGCGGCTCACGATAAGGTAACTTACAATATCGTAAACAAAGACGGCATGGCTGCAGTTGATGTAGACGGCAAAATCTACACTCCACAAGAGATATCTGCTAAGATTTTATCAAAACTAAAAGAGGATGCAGAGGCTTACCTCGGCTCAACTGTAACTGACGCTGTTATCACAGTTCCGGCATACTTTAACGATGCACAAAGAAAGGCTACAAAAGATGCAGGAACGATTGCAGGTCTTAATGTTCTTCGTATCATAAACGAGCCTACGGCTTCTGCACTGGCTTATGGTTTAGAGAGCAAAGCGGATGAAAATGTTCTTGTTTACGACTTGGGAGGCGGGACATTTGACGTTACTGTTTTAGAGATTAGTGATGGAACTTTTGAGGTTTTATCTACTGATGGAAACGCATTTTTAGGTGGAGATGACTTTGACAATAAAATCGTTGACTATCTAAATAGCGAATTCAAAAATACACATGGTGTAGATCTTAAAAATGACAAAATGGCTCTACAACGTTTAAAAGATGCAGCTGAAAATGCTAAAAAAGAGCTTTCAAGCTCAACTGAAACTGAGATCAACTTACCGTTTATCACTATGACGCAAGCAGGTCCTCAACACTTAGTTATCAAACTTACTCGTGCGAAGTTTGAGAGCATGATTGAGACACTAGTTGAAGAGACTATTTCACATATCAAAACGGCTATGAAAGAGTCTGGTTTAGATAACAATGCTATCAAAGAGATTATCATGGTCGGCGGTTCGATCCGTGTTCCTCTTGCTCAAAAGATGGTTTCAGACTACTTTGGCGGTAAAACTCTAAACAAAAGCGTAAACCCTGACGAAGTAGTTGCAGCGGGTGCAGCGATTCAAGGTGGAGTTTTAAGAGGAGATGTTAAAGATGTTCTTCTTCTTGATGTTACTCCGCTTTCCCTTGGAATCGAGACTCTAGGCGGCGTTGCTACTAAAATAATCGAAAAAGGAACTACAATTCCTGTTAAAAAATCTCAAATCTTCTCAACTGCTGAAGACAACCAACCGGCTGTTAGCATCTCAGTTGTTCAAGGCGAGAGAGAATTTGCAAGAGATAACAAATCTTTAGGTCTGTTTGAACTCGGCAACATTGCAGCGGCTCCAAGAGGCGTACCTCAAATCGAAGTTACATTTGACATCGATGCAAACGGAATCTTAACTGTTAGCTCAACAGACAAAGGTACAGGCAAATCTCAATCGATTACGATTAGCGGAAGCTCTGGACTAAGTGAAGAAGAGATTAACAAAATGGTCAAAGATGCGGAACTTCACAAAGCTGAAGACTCAAAAAGAAGAGAGTTGGTAGATCTTAAAAATCAAGCTGATGCGCTGATTGCACAAACTGAGAAGTCTTTAGGTGAAATCGGAGATAAAATCAGTGCTGAGGAAAAAGTAAAAATCGAGTCTGCTATAACTGAACTTAAAGATACGCTAAAAGATACAGACTCAACAAAAGAGCAAATCGAAGCAAAAGTAAAAACTTTAACTGAAGCAAGCCACAAAATGGCTGAGCAAATGTACAAAAAAGATGATGGTGCAGCACAAGCTGATGAGTCAAAGAAGAAAAAAGATGACGATGTCATCGATGCTGAAATAGAGTAAAAAATCTTCTCCCGCATTAATGGCGGGAGTTTTCATTCAAACTCTTCTAAAATAAATTATTAACTACTTTTTAATATTTTACAATGTAAAATCCCCTATTTTAAACCTTAAAAGGAACTCCGTGTTTTATAAATATACCTTTTTTACTATTCTTGTATCTCTCCTCTTTTTTGGATGCAGTGCTTCAAATAAGGATGCGCTTAGCAACAAGTCTACTCAAAAAAGCAGTTATGTCAGTCAAAGCGGCTACTACTATGCTTTAGTTGAAAAAAATAACAATATTTGGAAAGTAGTTGACATTCAAGATACTCCGATACAAATACGACAAAAAACAAATCAAGAAATTCTTAAAATCAACGAATCTTACACTCATGTAGAACCCAATTTTGATATCAATAAATCAAATATTTACGAGTGTAACGGTAAAAAAGGTGCTAAAGAGTACACCGCATGCAGCAGTCGCCTAACAGGCTCACTCGGTGCAAAAAATATCTCTGAACTTCTAAATAGCTCTAAAGCACAAAGATATGTTGATGAAGATCTTATAAAAGAGGTCATCAAGCAGACAAATCTATTTTATGCGGTTGAGAACAAAAAATTTGCTCTTGAACATGAAGAGTGCGATCGTCTCTTCTTAAGTGCTAAAACAGCCGATGAGTTTGATGCTTTTATAGAAAAATACTCCTCTTATAAATATGCTTCTACACTTATTCCTATTGCTGAGAGAAACCGAGAGAGTTTGAAAATGCAGGAGCAAAGAAGAAGAGAAGAAGAGCAAAAAACTGCAAAAGTGTATGAACAAAAAGTAATAAAGAGTGAAAAACAGCTCGAACGTGAGAATGAAGCTTTAGCAAACATCGAAGAAAAAGCTATAAGAAACTTCCAAAACAACATTACAAGCTTTAGAAAAACTCTAAAAAAAGGCGCTGAAACAAACTGCGGTCCGGTTCTTGATATAAAAAATTCATCTATTAAAGTCTATTTTCCGGTAAAAAATGTAGGAAATGAGCATTGGATAGATACAAATAAAATATTTCCAAAAACTCATGGCTGCCGTTTTGTCAACGGCAACTATGTCGCACCGGCTACTTTTTAAGGAGTAGCCCTATTATTAGAGTTTTAATAAAAAAGTGTAAACAATAGTTACTTTTTATTGAAACTCTTGCAATAACACCAAAAATATACCTCCGTTTTATACTTTATTAGAATACAATCAAAAAAATAGAGATAATCTAATGAATGAAAAACATCTTCTCCGCTTCATAACATTTACTCCGATAATATTCATTCCAACCATAGTTTTTGCCATCTTTTTTATAAATATTTCACACACTCAAGATATTTTCAATAACAGCTCTAAAAATCTTCAAGAGGAGCTGATACTTAAAGAAAAGAACATTACCATCTCTAAAGTAAAAATGGCCATCTCTCTTATAAACTATGAAC
>CAIUZU010000339.1 GCA_903903705.1 uncultured Helicobacteraceae bacterium | reverse complement strand
GGTAGTGAGTGTAAAATCAAGAGAGGGAAGCTATAAAAAATAGCTCTCCGTCTTAAAACTAAAAACTCTGCTTTTTAAAGATATGAAACTCTTTTGCAACTTTTTCATTTTGCAGTCCGAGTTGCTCAAGTGATTTTGGATTTACTAAAAACCAGCCTAAAGTAACATTTACCTTATCGCCTTTTTCTAGTTTAAACTCCCGTTTTATGGCTCTTTTCTCATTTGCTTGAATCATTGTATCTTTTAGTGTCACATCTGCTGCCCACGGCATGGCAGGTTTGCCATCCTTGCCTATTACTCTTACGAAAACTTCATCTTCAAGATCTATACTCTTTTTATCTCTTGTCACGCTGATTTTTAAAACTGCCATTCGCATAGGATGAAGCAGAAGCGCATGCGAAGAGCGGTTGTCTACATTGACTATGAAATGATCTATATTTTTAACAAGAGAGATATCCACATATTTGCTAAGCATGCCAGAGTTGGAGTGCGCTCCGGCAAATCCATGAAATGTGTGTTTTTTAGTCTCATTTATGGAAGATACGCTTCCATCTACTTTTGGCATATGGCAACTCACACAGTTTGCTTGGCTCATTTCGTCGTTTACATTGGTTGAACAGAGGTTAAGTCCATGGCTGTTAAGGTTATGTGAGTGGCATCCGACACAAACATTTCCGTTGGCAAAATGCTCGTTTTTTTCAGTGATAATCTTATGGTACGGGGAATCAAGCGAAGCTCTTTGTGAACCGTAATAACTCTTTGGTTCTTTACTGATTATGTTTGTATTGCTCTGCTCATGCTTTTGGATATTCTCGATGCGGTGACAATATGCGCAGCTGATTGCTTCTTGATGAGTAGGATTGTTAGAATCATGAAGAGCTTTTTGTCCATCTGTTAACATCTTGTCTAGATTGTCCGCAGCAGGAGAGTGACACTTTCCGCATGAGTACTGTTCAAGCTTGTTTTTATGCGGATGTTTATCCCAGACGGCTTTATGAATCACGTCTTTATCGGGTGTCGCATTTGCATGCATGGAGTCGTAATACTCACTGTAGATTTGAGGGTGACATGTTTGACACTCTTTGCTAGGTTCGAACTCATGAACGCCGTCATTTGCAAAAAGAGCTAACGAGAGAGCAAAAAAGAGAGATAATTTTTTCATGGAATAATCCTTTGTTAAATTGGGTTTTAATTATAACTAATATTTTTAGAAACGCTCTTAAGCCAAAAAAATCCGATAAAACCTGCAATAAGAGATGCGCTAAGTATGCCGATTTTTGCTTGAAGTATCAGAACATCATTGCCTAAAAATGCCAGTTCTGCTACAAATATTGACATTGTAAAACCTATGCCCCCTAAAAAAGAGACACCTACAATCTGACTCATGGTTGTATTTTCAGGAAGAGAAGCTAGTTTTAGTTTTATGGCAAGCCATGAAGTTCCTGCAATTCCTATGACTTTTCCTGCAATAAGTCCAAAAATAATTCCAATTGAGACATCTTGTGTAATTGTTTGAGAAATGGAAGCAAAATCTATGGATATTCCTGCATTTGCAAGAGCGAAGAGCGGAATGACGACTAAACTCACAGGCAGGTGCATCGAATGTTCAAGTCTCGCCGAGGGTGAACCTACCGCATCGATTTTGTCTTTTATATTTTGTAGTATCGCTTTTTGTCTCTCATGCATCGTATAGTCGGTCGCAACAGGATATCTGTCGTACTCATCGAATAGATTTTTTGAATCATCCGTAAATGCAGTCGGCTCATATTTTGGTATGGAAGGTATCGTCAAGGCCGCTATTACACCTGCGATGGTAGCATGTACGCCAGATTCAAGCATAAAAAGCCACATAACACTTCCGAGGATAAAATAGGGAAGTACGGCATGAATTCCAAAACGATTAAAGGAGAGCATCACTAAAAACGAGATAAAAGCTAAGAGTAGCGGTATAAGATGTATCTGCTCTGTATAAAAAAGGGCGATAACAACAACAGCACCTAAGTCGTCTACTATGGCGAGTGCAACTAAAAATGTAACAAGTGCGGTAGAGACTCTTTTGCCAAGAAGAACAAGCGCGCTTATGGCAAAAGCTATATCTGTTGCCATCGGGATGCCCCATCCGTTTGCGCCTTCACCGCCTGCGTTTATGCCAAAGTAGATGAGTGCGGGTATAATCATGCCGCCGATAGCTGCTAAAATAGGCAAGATAGCAACTCTTATATTTGATAATTCACCTACAGATATCTCCCTTTTTATCTCTAATCCTATAAGGAAGAAAAACATAGCCATAAGACCGTCGTTAATCCAGTGATGAATGGAGTGTGAAAGGCTCCAAGAGCCAACTTCAATTTTTATATTTGTGTGAAATAGGTTTGCTTATGCGTCGGCAAAAGGCGTATTTGCAAGCAATAGCGCAACAATGGTCATACCCATTAATATCAAGCCTGTTGTTGTTTGAGCATGTATAAAATGTTCAAACGGAGTTGCAATTCTGTTGAATGCTTTTTCCCACGGTGCGTATAATTTCATAATAATCCTTCTAATTGCCGCTTGATTATATCAAATGAGAGTAACCGATGTTATAATCCGCTTATGAATTTAAAAGAATTAGAAGATAAAAAAATCCTCCTTTTTGGCAAAAGTCGTGCTTTTAGCATGGATGAGTTTTCATCACAGCTTAAGTTCCACAAAATCAGCATAGTTGGGCAGTTTGAGGAAGATGTCTCGCTTGTCGTGGAGGGCAGAATGATGACGCCTTATGAGCAAAACGCCGGCGATGCACTCTATAAAGAGAGATCTGGGAGTATAGAATTTGTATCTATCGATACTTTGGAAAAAGAGCTGGCAAAGCATATAGACGCAAATACGCTTTTGATGAGTCTAAAACTGAGCCGCAACAAAGAGAGGCTAAAGAGTTTTATCCAAAATACGATGATAGATGATGAGCTCTTTTTTAAACTTCTAAAGATGTATACATGGAGTAGCGAAGATTTTTTTGAAAATGACGACAACCGTGATGTGAGTGCAGCGATAATCGGGCGGTTTTATAAAAATATTGAGAGAAATCATAATGTGCAGTATGCAACTTCAGGTTTTATGCATCTCATATCTCAAACTTCAAATCAAGAACTTATAGAGACTATAGCAGGGCTTGAGCCTCTTGTAAAAGTTGCAAGCGATGCAAATGCGAATATCCTCTGTGCCATCTCTTCACATGCAGATACTCCAAAGAGCGTTTTAACTCTTTTTATAAAAAGGGCAGATCCAAGGGTAAACAGAGTTATCGCCATGAGGGATGATTGCGATGAAGAGATGCAGCAAGGGCTTTATGACTCTAAGGATGAAAATGTTTTAGAAGCACTCTCATGGAGTAAAAATCTCGCAAAGAGCGTTGTTTATAAAATTTTAGAAATAGATCTGTATACAAAAAATATGGCAAAAAACATAAATCTTGATGATGAACTTTTTACTTTATTTGCAGAAAAATACCCTTTAGAGACGGCAAAAAACAGTTCGCTCTCACTCTCCATGCAGCAAAGATTGATGGACTTGAAGCTCCAAAATGTAAATATATCTTTGGCATCCAACACTTTTATAGATGCAGGCGTGGCGATGAAGCTTCTGCATGAAGATTCAAGCGAGATTGCAAATGAGATATATAAAAATAGCGCAACACCGCCACAAACCCTTGAGGAGGCATATAAAGAGAGTTCAAATCATCTCTCTTTGTCATGCAATGTCTCCACTCCTCCGCATATACTGCTTGCATTGGCACAGAGCGGGAATGGTGAAGTTTTAAAAGCTTTGGCTCAAAATCCGACCACTCCGGTTGAGGTTTTATACCAGCTTCAACTAGATGCGAGATTTGCAAGGGCAGTAAAAGAGAATCCTGCTTTTGGCAGATATATACAACAAGAAAATATAGGATGGGAAGTATGAGAGCAACAGAGTTAATAGAGATTATAAATTCTTTGGTAGAGCAGAGAGTTCCGACCTTTTTATGGGGTGCACCGGGAATAGGAAAATCTTCTATCGTAAAGCAGATAGCAAAGGAGAGCGGTGTGGGATTTATAGATTTGCGTCTTGCTCTTATGGATCCGACTGACTTAAAAGGAATACCGTTTTACGATAAAGAGTCTCACACCGCACTCTGGGCGCCGCCCGCTTTTCTACCTCGTGAGGGCGAGGGAATACTCTTTTTAGATGAGCTAAACTCAGCTCCGCCAAGTGTACAAGCCTCCGCATATCAGCTTATTCTTGATAGAAAAGTCGGAGAGTATGAGCTTCCTGATGGCTGGGCGATAGTCGCAGCGGGAAATCGTGAGGGAGACAGAGGCGTGACATACCGTATGCCGACTCCATTGGCAAATAGATTTGTTCACTTTGAGATGGAAGTAAGCATAGAAGATTGGCGGTTTTGGGCATATAAAAACGGCGTAAATGAGACGATTATCTCCTATATCTCATATAAAAATGAGCATCTTTTTACGTTTGATCCAAAAAGTGAGGCAAAAAGCTTTGCAACGCCTAGAAGCTGGGAGTTTGTAAACAGCATACTTAATGGTAATATCTCAAAAGAGCTTCTGCTTGATACTCTTAGCGGAGCGGTCGGGCGAGAGGTTGCAGTCTCATTTTTGAGCTTCATCAAAGTCATGCATAAACTTCCCGATATTGAAAATATTTTGTCTACAAGCAGCGGCGAATACAGTGATGAGATAGATGTTTTGTATGCACTCAGCACTGGTTTGGTGAGTGCATGTCTTAGAGATAAAAATGAAAAATATTTGGAAAATCTGCTTATATATACGCTTGGACTAAAGAGTGAATTTGCCGTTATGATAGTGCAGGATTTGCAAAGAAACGGTATAACGATGGAACACTCTAAAGCTTTTAAAGAGTGGGTTCAAAAATTTGCTTATCTTTTAGCTTAATCTTTTAAAACGAAATTAATAAATTTCGCTGTAAGATAAAAAGATTTAAAAATTTTTAACAGGAGTAGACCATGGCAAGAGTAGGAAATTCAATCATTAAAGGTATAGAGGTTTCAGAAATAATCAATCTTTTAAATAGAGCGTATGCGGATGAGTGGCTGGCTTATTATCAATATTTTATCGAGAGCAAAGTAGTCAAAGGCATCATGAAAGATGCGGCTATTTTTGAGTTAAATCAACATGCGGCAGATGAGCTAAGACATGCAACTATG
>CAIUZU010000338.1 GCA_903903705.1 uncultured Helicobacteraceae bacterium | reverse complement strand
TCTATTTTTTTTAAACCATCTAAGAGCAAGCGCCCCCAAACCTAAAATAAGGAGTAAAAACAAAAAGTATGCAACGATATTTAGTCCGCTTTTTACTTCAACTTTATACTCCAAAAACATCTCAGGCTTCACTTGTGAAGATGCGATTTTATAGAGATCTTTTTCTGTTTTAAGATACATATAATCCGTAGATGCGACAACGCTTTTAACGCTTCTGTTGTCTAAAATCTCTTTTGCTTTTTTTAGAGATATCTCATCCGCATTGTCTCTCAAGAGAGCAAAGAGAACTAAAATAATTATCAAAATAGCTGATGCGTAGAGAACGACTCTATTTGTTTTAGACTCTCGCATAGTTAGACTCCTTTTTTACTTCATATTTATTAATATTTACCCAATTGCCAATCAGATCTTCATCCGATTCAATCATGATTTTATTGAAGTGCTGATCATAACCGATAAAATATCCATCTTTTTGGCTCTCGATAAGAATACTAAGCTCACCGCCAAAAGCTGCTCTAAACTCAAAATTTTTAGCCTTTACGATATCTTCAAGCTCATGCAATCTCTCTTTGGCAATCTTTCCGCTTACCTCTGGCTTCATGGTAGCTGAGGGCGTACCGTCTCTTTTGGAGTAGGTAAAGGCGTGCAGATGTGTAAGAGGAAGATCTCTTACATTTCTCATCGCTTCATCCCAAATCTCTTTACTCTCTCCCGGATGTCCAGTGATAAAATCCGTACCTATCGCAAAACCTTTACTTGAGAGAAGCTCAAAAAGCTCTCTGTCTTGTTTGTACATGTTTCGTCTGTTCATAAACTTTAACATTTGAGGCGAAGTGTGCTGAAGTGCTATGTGAAGATGTTTCTCAAGCCACGGCTCGTCCAGTATCTCTTTAAACTCATCCGTTATCTGAATCGGCTCAACACTTCCAAGTCTTATGCGTCTAACACCTCGTATTTGAGATATCTTTTTCATCAGTGCGGCAATTGAGCTGTCACTCTTTTGCCCATAACTTCCGACATTTGTTCCGGTTAAGATAAACTCTCCAAAACCGTTGCGTGCAAGCCTTGAGATCTGTTCTAAAATCTTCTCTTCGTTCATGCTTCTTGCATCGCCTCTGACATGAGGTATGATGCAGTAGGAGCAGCGAAAACTACACCCCTCTTGAATCTTTATGAACGCTCTGCTTTTACCGATAAAATCATCCACGACACTCTCGTCTATGTGGTTTAAGTCACCCGGCTCATAAAAAGGCTCATCTTTATTTAGCATCTCATCAATTTTCTCTTTTTCGCTCTGCCCGAAAACGCCCCAAACTCTACCCTGCTCTAAGAGTTTTTCGCCTTTTGTATGTGCGCCGCAGCCTGTTAAGAAAATCTTAGCACCGCCGCTGTTTTCTACATGTGAGATGTATGAGCGAACATGTGAATCCGCACCGTTTGTAACGGTACATGAGTTCACAACGATTACATCCGCTTGGCTCTCATCTTCCGTAACGTCATACTCTTGCATTGAGCTCATCATCACTTGCGAATCATAAAGATTTGTTCTGCATCCGAAAGTTTTAAAATATACTTTTTTTTTCATCTATAAAACTTCTTCTGTTTGAAATGGTGGAGTTTTTTTAGCCGCTTTTTCTAGATGCAGCATTTGAGTCGGATATGCGATAGTGATATCATCTTCGGCCAAAAAAGCATCTATAATCTCAGTTGAGATGACACTTCTAAGCGTTAGAGTCGCATAGGCATTTGTCAGATACCATGTGCTTATTTTGATGCCGTTTGGCTCTATAAATGAGAAGATTCTAGGCTCTACGTTTGTATTTTTAAGGCTGTAGTTGCTTCTTAGTTTATTAAGCTGTTTTCTTGTGATATCGGTATACCCTTTAGAGAATTTTTTAGCTATCTCTTTGGCTAAATGCATCGCTTTTTTATGGTTTGAATCAAATGTGATTGTAATATCTATGCCGTCCCAAACAGTCTTTAGTGAGTTATGCGTGTAGTTTGCTATCATTCTTGTAAATACATAGTTATTTGGTATAAAAACGATTCTGCCGGCTCTTCTGTTTTCCATGAGAGTCGTAAGAGTCACATCTTCAAAAATAGTCATACGAAGAAGTGATATATCCATAACATCGCCGACATAAGTAGTTCCGTCCATATCAACACGGATTCTATCTCCTACATGTATGCTTCCGCCAAAAACGATTACAAGCCAGCCGAGAATGCTCATAAACCAATCTTTCATAGCGATTGCTATACCGGCTGATGCAAACCCGAGTATGGTGACTAGATAGTTGACGTTCTCTATGTAGTTGAAAAACAGAATAAATATAATAAGCGTAAAATTACCAAATGTGATAACTTTATTTGCCATATAAAATCGCTCATTATCGGTTATATACTTCTTAACAAATAGTTTGAGTAAAAAGAAAACGGCAAAAACGATTAAAATAGTAATTCCGATTTTGCCTAGTTTAAATATTTGAGCCTCAACATCTTTGTTTATATTGACATTGACGACATCCAATCTTTTTTCATAAACATCAGCCGTAACATTCATAGTATCAAGTGCAGATTCAAATCTCTCAACCTGTTTTGTTTTTAGCTCAGCCGCTCCTTTATGCACCTTCTGTTCGTCTATACTTGCGATCTCTTTATATATATGATCTTGTGCCTTTAAAAGGGAAACCAGCTGCTTTAGCTCCTCTTTTTTTAAAAGATAATCATCAAAACTTTTATCCAAAGTTTTGATAAGCGAAATACCGGCAAATATATCAAAAGGGTTTGTAATCGATGGAATCTCGTCAATATTTGGAGGAGTCAAAAGATCTGAAAAAGGAGAACCGTCTTTTTTCTTTAACTTCTCTATTTGCGATGTCAAGATCTTCTCTCGTGATATTAAAGCACTCAGTTCATCCGTTTCGCTTAATGATTTATCTCTCTTTTTTTGAAGAAATTCTATTCTGTTCTTTATCTCTTCCAAACTCTCTCTAACTTCAAGAGATGTGAGATACGAAGCATAACTTTTCATCCAGACGCTATCTTTTTTTGCTATCTTATGTTCAATCTCTTTTATTTCAGAAATATAATTTCCAATCTTCTCTCTTTTTAGATCTTCCTCTGCAAGTCGGTTTTGCTCCAACTCTTGCTTAGCAGCATTTGTATCACTCTTTGCATTGTCTGAGAAAAGCAGTGACGATACTATAAAAAGATAAAAAACTATTTTTTTCATTAGAGTTTTCCAAACTTATTTAAAACACACATAATAGTTCCTGCATCTACTTTATCGCTGATAACGACATCACCGATGCCTAAAGGCAAAATAAACGTTATCGCTGCATCAGAACTCTTTTTATCCAAAAAGAAAGCTTCATAAAATTTCTTAACGTCCTCTATGACATAAGTTATCGGAAGATTGTACTTTTGTAAAAGCATTTTGACTCTATGGGCTTCTTCTTGCGTCATTAAGTTCATTTTTAGAGCCACTTCATTTGCCATGACCATTCCGATAGCAACAGCTTCACCGTGCAAAAACTCTTTGTATGCCGTCTCGTTCTCTATGACATGCCCAAAAGTATGCCCGTAGTTAAGAGCCGCTCTGATGCCCTGCTCTTTTTCATCTTGCGATACGACATCGGCTTTAGTTTGAACTGCCTGCTTGATGGCTTCTTGCAAAACTTGCGGATTTTTCAAATCAGCCAATTCTAAAAATTCAAAAAAGTCTTTGTTAAATGTTACCGCCATTTTTACTATCTCGGCAACACCTGCACCGAACTCTCTGCTTGGAAGAGTAGTTAGAAAATATGGGTCTATGTAAACTGCACGAGGCTGATGAAACGCACCTACTAGGTTTTTCCCGTATCTGTTATTCATACCCGTTTTTCCGCCTACACTTGCATCTACTTGTGAGAGAAGCGTAGTCGGAATCTGGATAAAATCTATCCCTCTTTGGTAGATGCTCGCCGCATATCCGGTCATATCCCCGATAACGCCTCCACCAAATGCTATAAGCATAGATTTGCGATTAAAACGGTGTTCAAAAAGAGAGTCCAAAATAGCATCTATGCTCTCTTGATTTTTAAACTCTTCACCATCTTTTAACTCTATAACATGAAGCTCTTTTGCACTGATTTTGCCAAGGAGATAATCCAGATGCAATTTAGAAACTGTTTGGTTGGTAACCACCGCCACTTTTGTATCAAAGTGAAGCTTTGGAAGTGTGTCGATTGTAATGAAGTAAGAGTCGTCAACGACTTTTTTAAGAGAAATGTGTACCTGCATAATATGTCCGTAAAAATATAAAAATTTAATTTTAGATAATACTTAAAATATGCTAATAAAGTGCTAAATTTGACACTTGTTTCTTTGACACTCACTTCTTAAAATTGATAAACTTATCTTCACTCTACTAAAAAGTTTGCCATCATAGCATGATCTTCATGTTCAAGTATATGACAGTGATATACAAAAATTCCAGGCATAGTGAAATGCACAATAATGCGAACCATTTCATTAGGCATAACAATCACTGTATCTTTCCACCCTTTATCAGTGGGAAAAGCCATCTTCCCATCTCGATCAAGTACTTGAAAACGAACACCATGTATATGAAAAGGGTGTGCCATATGAATACTGTTTTTGAGTTCCCAGATCTCAGTACTACCCAACTTCACTCTTTGATCAATGCGGTGCATATCATAAGGCTTCTTATCGAGCGTCCAAATACCTCCGGAGATAACCTCCATCGTAATTCTTCTGGTTTTAACCGCTTCAGACTCTTTCATTCTTGGTATACTTACTAGCTTCTTAGGGAGTACGCTTGTGTCTTTGAAGTCCTCTGTGATGTGAAACTGCATGATATCCATAACGGCGTCAAAGCCGGGATAGTCCGGATTCAGTCCAAAATTATTTCCATCTTTGAAACCAAGTGTCTTTAGTATAACTTTATCACCTACTTGTTTATCTTTGAAATCTACGATAATATCAACCCGTTCTGCAACACTCAAAACAACACTTTCCACGCTCACAGGTTCTTCTAGTAAACCGGCATCAGTACCTATCAATAAAAATCGCTCAATCGTGTCAAATGCCAACTTGTATGTTCTGACACTTGATCCGTTAAGAATTCTTAAACGGTATTTTCCAGTTTTTACTTCATGATAAGGAAGCGGCGTAGCATTAACGAGTATCACATCACCAATCACACCGTTGTTGTCCGGTGGAAATTTAGGGTTTTTATACAACAGTTGACGTTTCTTATCAAACCTTCTGTCTTGTATGACCAGAGGAACTTCAAACTCATCTTTTGGAAGATTAAGATAATCCTCTTTCTTATCCTCTATAATGTATAGTCCGGACAATCCATGATAAATCTCCTCTCCCGCTCTGCCGTGAGGATGGGTATGGTACCAGTATGTACCCGCATTTTGCTCAACCGGATAACTATAATGTTTGCTTTGATTGGTAGAAATAGCATCTTTAGGATGTCCATCCATTTCCTCTGGCACGATAAGTCCATGCCAATGGATAATGGTCGGATCAGCAAGATTATTGGTAAAATCGAGATTAAAGGTGCCACCTTTACTGATTCGGATCGTGGGGTTAGGCAGATCTCCCTGAAAAGTCAATACATCTGTTTTAGCATCCAAAAAAAGATTGATTTTACTTTTTTGTGCCGTAAATAGAGTCTTGTCGACCTTAGAGAAGTTTATTTCATCGGGAATTTTTAGTTTTTGTGTGAAAGGGATAAACTTTTCAAACACCTTTTCTTCTTGTACTGAAATCTTCTCTAAAGTTGAACCGACTTCTGGTGGTTTTTGTGGTTTCTTTTTATCAGTAGTACCACGTTCTTCACACCCTGTTAACAAATATCCTGCCGTAAGCACTGAAAAATGCAAGAAGTATCTTCTATCCATCTTTTTTCTCCTAATATAATTTCTTTTAAGAGTAACACACCTTTTAAGATTGAAGCACTGACTTCAAATCTTGTATTTGCAAAATTTGTAAGCCTCAACTCAAACCATAACAAGTTTAAACGGAATAATTTATCTCTACATTGTACTTATTCAAATATTCAATTGAACTTAAGATTGTTACTTATTTCTTGTTTTTTACTTAGCCAAAAGACGAGGTTAAAACCTCGCTTCCAAAAAAGCCGTAAGTCGGAGGCGATGATTTATCTTCGTATAATTCCAAGTCCCTTTAACTGTTTTTACTATATCTGTACCGGTATAAAAATCTGATGGTTTTCTTCAAGTTTGTGGTAGAGTCTTTCGCTGTCTGTAGTCAATAGAGAGAGGATTTTTCTGCCTGTTAGTTTTTTTGTAAAAGGCAAGATCTGTATAAAATCCTCTTTCTTTTTAAGTTTTTTGATCGGATTTTCACTCTCTTTTATGATTTTGATACTTTTTGAAAAAATCGTAGCAAGGTTGTAGTAGTGCTCGATTACCTGTTCTTTTGCCTCTTGATGCTCGTTTAGGTAGTTGTAAAGCTCTATGTTAAGGCTCATCTGCTCGGAGATATCAAAGATTATAGATGAGATTTTCTCCAGATCTCTGTTGTCACCTAAAATAATCGAAGCGTCTTTTACGCTTGATAGCTCTTTTTTTGTCAATTTCAGAACCGGAATTTGAGCTTCATAAAGAGTTGTCCGCATCTCATAGTCCTCAAATATATCATTTGAAACGATTATCAAGCCTACATGATACAACTTTATATCCTTAAAAAAGCTCGCTTTGATGTTGTCCGTGTCGTAGTTTATATCGATAATAATATTTTCATCTCGATACTCTTTAATCTTCCAAATAACCTCAAAATTGCTTGGATTTACGATTTTTATGATTAAAGTGTGTCCGAATTTTTTATGTACAAAAATAGATCTTTTCACAAGCTTTTCGACTGTTTTTAGGTTTAAGAGATTCATATCCAGATATAGGTAGATATTTGAGCCGAAAGGTTCAGGGAACTGTCCAAGTTCTCTTTTGATCGCTTTATAGACGGATTTTAACACGGCAGGCTCGCCGACTAAGAGTAAAAGGTCGTTTGGCTGAATCATTCTGCGGCGGTTTGGCATGATAAGTTTTCTGTTTCTGTATATGGCAACGATTCGCCACTCTTTTTGCTCAATCACGCCGATATGTTTATAGATGAAAGAGCTTCCAAATGGAACTAAAACTTCCATGATTTCGCCCTCGCCCAGTCCTACGTTTTGTGCGATTACGGGAACATTCGGCAGATAGTCGATAAGTCTGGAAGAGAGGATTTCGTTCATGTTAATCATAACAACGTTTGCATCTTCATTCGTCAAGTTCCACTTGTTTAAAACGATGATACGTAGCTGTTTTTTAATGCTTCTGATATTTTTTATGGTATGTTCGACATCTGCTTGATTGTCCATTGCAATAATCGCTTGAGCAAACTCCATCTTTAGAAGATTTGATAGTTTATATAAACTAGTAGGGTCAAACTCGTAAAACTTAAATCTCGGCAAATTTATATTTTTGTTTTTTTCTGATTTTGTTTGAATGACATAATAGATATTTTCGCTGGTGTAAGTCTCCATTACTCTGCTTATAAAATGTCCCGCAATTTCGCCGTCACCGATAATTAATATTTTTTTCATATTCCGTCTTTTTTATTATTTTCTATATAATCTTGTTTCATCATCAACTTGGGAAAAGTGTTTTCATCGCAAT
>CAIUZU010000337.1 GCA_903903705.1 uncultured Helicobacteraceae bacterium | reverse complement strand
GGTGAAAAAAAGTTCTCCTTATGAGAATCAAAGCAACGATATTCAACTGGGATTTGAGGTAAAAGCATGAAAAAAGCAGCCGCTCTAAGATACGACGCTACCAAAGAGAGAGCGCCTAGAGTTGTTGCCAAAGGAGAGGGGCAAACTGCCGAAAATATCATCAAAATTGCAGAACTTCACAACCTCCCCATAAGAAAAGATGAAGATCTTATAGAACTTCTATCAAAAGTGGAACTTGACAAAGAAGTTCCCGAAGCACTCTATAAAGTAGTTGCGGAGGTTTTTAGTTTTATTTACAAGGTAAGTAAAAAAGAGGTTCGTTAATTATAATCCGAAATAGTTGTTATATCTACGCCCAGTTCTTTAAGTTTATACCCTATCTCGACGACTCTATTTTTGTACTTTTCACTCTCCATAAAACCCTCAAAAGTATCAAGCTCTTTTCTTTGAACTTTTGCCGCAATAGTGTCTATCTGAGTAAGTGCTTTTTGCAGTTCCTCTTCTAAATCTTCAACCGTTTCTTCCATAAAATCTCCTTTTTTTGTAAATTTTTAATGTATTTTATACAAACTCAGCTAATAAATGCCCTTAAAAATGTTGAAGTCATCGGACAAAATGAAGCAACAAAAACTATAATTGACCGTTTTGGCATCCATGACAAACCACAAGAGATCCAAAAAGTGATGGGTGGGCATTGATTTTGGTTTATATGGAGCTTTTACTTTAGTATGCATTCCACCTCAAAAGAGGGTGGAACGAGAAAAAATAAAAACTAAGAAAGTGTATAAAAGTGTGTGACACCTATTTTATGCCTTCTTTTCGTGCATTCATGATTGCTTATCGTATGTTGGACTCTGTTCCAAGTATGTTGCCAAAGCTTCAAATCGACGGTTCATTTCACCTGTAGGATCAACAAACATGTACTGGAAAAAATTTCTGATATTTCCCGCCGTAATTTCTGTATTCATTGGATTGAAACTCTGACCGTTTGGAAGTTGGACTTCCTGCCCCTCCATTCCGGTACGGGATAGAGCAATAAGATTTATCCCGGTCGCCGCTTCATAATCCCCTTTGGCAATAAGCTCATTGTAAAGAGCCTTTTCAGTTGCACTCAAAGTAGCCATCGTATTGACAAAACCTCCGGCTTTTTGCTGATAATCCAGTTCTTCTGCCGTAAGAGTTTGGGGATCTTTTGAACTTATCTGAGCCAGTCGTTTGTCGTTATTATTGACAAATTCAGTTTCTTCTCCCGTTCGCGCAACAGCAGGTTTGCCTTTAATGGTATCAAGACGGCTTTGAACCTCCTGTTCTTCAGCCATCGCTTTTGCTTCATCGGAAATGGTCACTATATCCGTTGTATAGTCTGATGCGGACGAAGCCGTAGTACTACTTTCTTGAGCAAAAAGCTGCTTCGCCGGAGTGTATGTGGTGTAGGCATTGGCAACATTATTGATGGTCATGTCCGCTTCCTTTTCAACAAAAAAATTTTAAAAATAGCAAGCAAATAATATGCCATATTTTATCATTCCAAAAATGGAAAAAAAAGTGATGGGTGGGTATTAAGAGAGTCATAGCTATAATTGCATATATGATTTAGAGGACAAAAGATGGGCGGCACAAAAAGAGCAAATATAAAAAGCGGCATGAATGTGGCGATTGTACTCAAAGAGGACCAATCAAGCGGGCGGTTAACCAGCGGAGTAGTCCGTGATATTTTAACCTCATCTGCGACCCATCCTCATGGAATAAAAGTTCGTCTTATGAGCCGTGAAGTCGGACGAGTAAAGGAGATATACTGATGAATAAAAGAGATTTTTCAAACCTTCCTCTTACCAAAGAGATGCTTCATAACCTAAATGAAATAGGCTATAAAGAGATGACGCCTATTCAAGCCGAGAGCTTGCCATTTATACTTGATGGCAGAGACGTAATCGCTCAGGCAAAAACAGGAAGCGGTAAAACAGCGGCATTTGGCATAGGTCTGCTTCACAAACTTCAAGTCAAAAAGTTTAGAGTTCAGTCACTTATACTCTGCCCGACTCGTGAACTTGCAGATCAGGTAGCAAAAGAGCTGAGAATGCTTGCTAGATTTTCACATAACATAAAGATTTTAACTCTATGCGGCGGGACTGCTTTTGGTCCGCAACTCGGCTCGCTTCGCCATGGTGCGCACATCATTGTGGGTACTCCGGGGCGGATTTTAAAACACCTCAAAAAAGAGACACTATCTCTTGAAGATGTCGATATGCTCGTGCTTGACGAAGCCGACAGAATGTTGGATATGGGTTTTAGCGAAGAGATAAACGAGGTTTTAGCGTTTGTTCCAAAAGAGAAACAAACGCTTCTCTTCTCCGCTACCTATACGGATGAGATAATGGGTATCAGCGCTTCTATACAAAAAGATGCTATAAATGTAAAAACAACCTCAACGGAAGTTGCCAACAAGATAACAGAGCGATTTTACGAGGTGCAAAACTCTCAAAAACTAAAAACTGTTATAAATATTTTGAGCAATTTCAAACCAGAAAATGTTATTGTGTTTGCTAACACAAAAGCGGAAGTTGCGGAGATTGCAGAGACTTTGCAAAAAAACAGGATTGACGCACTCGCTATTCACGGCGATTTGGAGCAGTATGAGAGAAACGATGTGTTAGTTCAGTTTGCTAACAAAAGTTGCCCCGTGTTAGTAGCAACCGATGTTGCGGCAAGAGGGCTTGACATAAAAGAGCTTTCTATGGTTATAAACTATGACCTGCCTCACGGTGAAGAGACTTACACTCACCGCATAGGCAGAACGGCAAGAGCCGGCATGGAGGGTTTGGCATTTACTCTCATAAGTCCGTATGAAGCAGACAAAGCCGATGAGTACAAAAACGAGAGCCGCCTTTTTGAAGATGCTGAAGCTCTAAAAGTTGTAAACGGTTTTGAGATGAAACCGCAAAATATCACGCTAGTTATTGAGGGCGGTAAAAAAGACAAAGTCCGTGCAGGAGATTTACTTGGTGCATTAACCGGTGAAGCAGGACTAAGTGGAAGCTCTATCGGAAAGATAGATATCTACGACAAACAGAGTTATGTAGCCATCGAAGCCTCTAAAGTAGATGAGGCTCACGAGAAGCTCAAAAATGGTAAAATCAAAGGGAAGAAGTTTTCGGTTTGGATTCTTTAAAATATCTGCTCCACTACTCGGAAACTACAAAAAAACAGGTGTTAGAGCTGATAAAACAAGATAAGTTAGCTCTGCACCTCAAAAACAAATATCCAAATCCACATGCGATAAAAACAGATAAAGTGCTCTTTACTTATGTGAATGAACTAAAAAACTCTCACATGAAAAACGCACCGACTTTAAGCAAAGTTCTCTACGACGGCAAAATAAATGTTATTCACAATGCTTTGGGAACACACCGTTTTATCTCAAGGGTTCAAGGTGCAAAACTAAAAAGCAAAAATGAGATTCGTATAGCTTCAATGTTTAAAAGCGTACCCCAAGAATTTTTAGAGATGATAGTCGTACATGAGTTAGCTCACTTTAGAGAAAAAGAGCATAACAAGGCATTTTATAACCTTTGTCAATATATGCAGCCCTCTTATCATCAGGTAGAGTTTGATCTACGTCTCTATCTCACCCTAATCGATATGAATGGTAAAATAGAGAACTGGGATTCATCGAGATCTTCTTAAATAAGTCTCAAATCCATCTTTTTTCATCTCACTCTCAAGCTCGGCAACCTCACATTGTAAGAGAAAAATTTTGATAAATTATAATATTTGAACACTGAATAGCCTCTGCTTTGTCATAACATAAGCTAATTTTATATTAAAGAAGAATGTAATTTATTTTGATTTATAAAATTTTTT
>CAIUZU010000336.1 GCA_903903705.1 uncultured Helicobacteraceae bacterium | reverse complement strand
TGAAAAAAATATTAGAAACAATATCAAAAAACTAAAAGATATGGGAGTGCTTGAAAGAGTCGGTTCTGCAAAGGGCGGACATTGGCTAATCAAATGAAAATATCAAAAATAAAAACACAAGTAAAACAAATAGAGCTAAAAACCCCATTCAAAACTGCCTTGCGTGAGACTTCACATGTAGAGTTTGTAAGAGTACATGTAACGGATGAGAATGGCTTGTGTGCTATCGGTGAAGCGCCTGCTACAAAGGCGATAACGGGTGAGGATATAGAGATAATTTTAAACTCTATTGAAAGTGTAAGAGAGCAGTTTTTAAACCTTACATGTAAAGAGGCTTTGGAGCTGTTGCACTCTGTATCTATCTTGAGCAACGAAGAATGTAGCATCGGTTCAAGTGCAAAAGCGGCACTTGATATGGCATTTATGTCTTTACATGTAAAACAAGAAAACCGCAGTTTGGCGGAGTATTTTTGCATAGAAGATTTTACGCCTATAAAAACGGATGTGACTATCAGCCTCAACTCAGCTGAGGTTATGCTTGAAGATGCGAAAAAGGCGTATGATGAGGGCAGATACATACTCAAAGTAAAAGTCGGCAGCGATGTTTTACATGCGGTGGACGTTATAAGAAAAATAGCTAAAGAGCTTCTACATGTAAAAATATTGGTTGATGCAAATCAGGCTTGGACTCTTGAGGATTCACTCATATTTATAAAAAATATGCAAGACGTGAAGATTGAGCTTATAGAACAGCCTGTCATTGCGGCTGATTTGGATGGTTTGAAAAAGATTGCGGAGGCTTCTGATATTCCCATTTTGGCGGATGAAGCAGTTTTTACACTAGAGGATGTCAAAAAAGTCATAGAGTCAAAAAGTGCCGACATGATAAATATAAAACTTATGAAGTGCGGCGGAGTTACAAAGGCTATCGAGATTTTAGAGTATGCAAGAGAGAAAGAAGTTACATGTATGCTCGGTTCTATGCTTGAGGGTCCATACTCCATAAACATAGCACTCTATTTGGCGTTTGCCTACCGTGATGTTATACGCTATATAGATTTAGACAGTCCGCTGCTTTATAAAGAGCCATCGGCGGAACTTGATTTTGAATTTAGCGGCTGTGAGATAACCCTAAGAAACCTGCACTAAACTCCGCACATGATGTGCAGGAGTTTTTAAAATTCTACTTTTCCTTGTAAGATTTTGTAAACTTTAGATAGAGCAGAGGCAACACTATTAGGGTTAAGAGTGTTGAACTTATCAAGCCGTTGATAACCACGATTGCAAGCGGTCTTTGGATCTCTGATCCCGGTCCTGTAGCAAAGAGCATCGGCAGTAGACCGAGTGCGGCAATGGTAGCCGTCATAAGAACAGGACGAAAACGTTTGAGAGTTCCCTCTCTCACGGCATCTATGACTTCATAACCATGTTGAACGAGATAGTTAAAATAGTTGAGTAATACGACACCGTTAAGCACGGCGATACCAAGCAGTGCGATAAATCCGACCGAGGCAGGAACGGACAGATACTCGCCGCTTATATAGAGTCCTGCAAATCCTCCGATAAGTGCTAAAGGTACATTTATGAGCACCAACATGGCTTGTGTGATGGAGTTAAATGAGACAAAAAGCAGGATAAAAATTAGTAAAAGTGCGACTGGAATAATTATCATCAACTTTGAGGCAGCTCTTTGTTGGTTTTCAAATTCGCCTCCGTAGGTTAAGTAGTAACCGGCAGGCATTTGAACTTTTTGTTCGATTTGCGCTTTTGCGTCTTCGACGAAACCGACTAGATCTCTTCCTTCCACATTGCTCTGTACGACTGTTTTTCGGTATCCGTTTTCATGCTCTATCTGTACCGGTCCAGTCGTTTTTTTGAATGTTACCAAGTTCGCTAAAGAGATGCTTGTGCCGTCTTTTAAGACATAGTGGAGTGACTCCAATGCACTCAGCGAGTTGTGCATGACATCTTCACCTTTTACCATCAATTTGATACGGCGCATGCCCTCTTGGACGACGCCTACTTGCACACCCGTAACCATTGTTTTCATAAAAGCGGCGATTTCTCTCTCGCTTAGTCCATAATGACCCAGAGCTTGTTGGTTGAAGCTTAGCTCAAAGTACTCGATTCCCTCGTTGCTCTTTTTATAGACATCGCTGCTTCCCTTAACTTGTTCTAAAATTGTTTTTATCTCGGCAGCGACTCTTTCAAGTTCATCATGGTCGTCTCCAAAGATATCGATTGCCAAATCGCCGCGTACTCCCGTGAGCATCTCCGATACACGCATCTCAATAGGCTGTGTAAATACATATTCGACACCTACCATGGAGTCAAGTGAGGCTCTTATCTGGTTTTTCATCCACTCTTTTGATTGCTCACGCCACTCTTTCATGGGCTTTAGGATAAAAAAGGTGTCTGTGTCGTTAAGGCTCATGGGATCAAGTCCTAGCTCATCCGTACCGGTTCTTGCGATGATAGATGAAATTTCAGGTACATCGGACATAAGTTTGGTTTGGATTTTTTTATTTAGCTCAATACTCTCTTCAATGGAGATTGAGGGCAGGGATTCTATCATCGCAATCAAAGTTCCCTCATCCATCGTGGGCATAAAGGCTTTTCCCGTTTTTGAAGCAAGATATAGCGAGCCTCCAAAGAGAAGAAATACCGTTACAAACACTGCCGTAGAGTGTTTTATGGCAATATCAAGAGAGGGTTTAAACCCCTTTAAAAGTGTTTTTATCAGCCAAGACTCTTTATCCTCACGAATTTTTAAGATAAATGAACTCAGCACCGGAATAAGAGTAAGAGAGAGGATTAAAGAGCTAAAGAGTGCAAATACGATGCTTAGAGCTACTGGTTTAAAGAGCTTTCCTTCAAGTCCCTCAAGTGTCAAGAGCGGCATAAATACGATGATGATGATAAGCACTCCCGTAACTATTGAGGGTGCCATCTCAACGGCGGCGTTATAAATGATATGTACTTTATTCTCATTTTTTCGCTTTGGATTTCCAAGTTCTGCCGTTATGTGTTCAACCATAACAACGGCTGAATCTACCAACATACCGACAGCGATGGCAAGACCGCCCAAGCTCATCAGGTTTGCGCTTAACCCAAAGTAATCCATAGCTATAAAGCTCATCAGCAGGGCAAAAGGCAAAATAAGCGCTACGCTAAAAGCTGAAGCAAAATTTCCTAGAAATAGTAAAAGTACGATAACAATCAATATAACGGCTTCAAGCAATGAGCTTTTAACGGCATCGGTCGCCAGATTGACAAGAGTGGAACGGTCATAAAAAATATCTATTTTTGTATCTTTGGGGAGCAAAGATTCAATTTCTACAAGTTTCTCTTTTACCTCTTGAAGCACTTTTGAAGTATTGGCACCTTTGAGTCCTAGCACAATACCTTGAACAGCCTCTCCTTGTCCGTTTTTTGTAGAAAAACCTGCTCTGCTGAGGTATCCTATTTTTACATCCGCCACATCGGCGATAGAGATTACTTTGCCGCCAACAGAAGCAACATTTAGGTTTTTAATATCAAATATGTCGTTGACACGCCCGACACTTCGTACGAGGATACTGTTTACTCCCTGCGTGACACGCCCTGCACCGTCATTTAGGTTGTTTTCTTCAAGCGTTGATATAAGCCTCTCCAAGCTGATGCCGTAAGTCCGCATAGCTTCAAGCTTAGGTGTAACTTCATAACTCTTTACTTTGCCGCCAAGCGCATTAACCTCGGCAACTCCGCTGATAGAGCGGATTTTTGGCGCAATTACCCAATCAAGCAGAGAACGTTTTTCGCTTAAATCAAGTGTTTTTGACTCAATAGTAAACATCAAAATTTCGCTCAAAGGCGTACTGATAGGCGCTAATCCACCCTCCAGATTTGCAGGCAGCTCATCAGCGATACCGCTTAGCCTCTCAGTTACTTGCTGTCTTGCCCAGTATATATCCGTACCTTCTTCAAAGTCGATGGCAATATCGCAAATACCGTATTTTGCGGTTGAACGCATGACAGTTTGATGAGGAATACCAAGCATTCCCATCTCAATAGGAATAACAATTCGCGACTCGACTTCATCAGGCGTCATGCCGCTTGATTTCATAATAATCTTTACCTGCGTAGGCGAAATATCGGGAAAAGCATCAACCGGAAGATTGTTATAGGATTTAACACCGAACCCTAAAATCACAACAGCAAATAGGGATATAAAAAGTCTTTGCGTAAGTGAAAAAGAGATTAATCCTTTCATTATTCGCCTCTTTGGAGCATATTTTGCAATATGCTCGTTGCGCTGATTGCAATCGGTTTTTTCAACTCAGGGTTATACTCAAGATAGCACATTTGGCGATTTTCGGCAATTATATCTACTTTTATAGTACGGTATGTTTGAGCATCTTTTATAAAAACTACCGAGTTCTCACCATCTTGTATGATTGCCTTTTTGCTGATTAAAAAGGCTTTTTTTTGAATGCTAATCGTGGCTTTAGTTTTTAAGCCCGCCAGAAGATTTGCCTCTTTTGGAAGCGAAAAACGAACATATCTAGTTTGGTTTATAGGGTTAAGCGATGGAGAGAGAAGCAATACTTTTGATTTTATCTCGTTGCCTGCAATGGTTATGATCACCTCTTGAGTAGCCTTAAGTTTATCTGCAACTGCTTGGGGAAGATCACTCTCAAGCCAGTTCTCACCCTCAGCTTTTATAACAAAAAGAGAGCTTGTAGGAGATATGTTATCTCCTGATTGGATATTTACTTGAAGAAGCACACCTTTTAGAGGAGATGCCAATTTTATGGTTGAAGATACGCTAAGCTCTTTGGATAATGTTTTAATCATCTCATCATCTGCACCGTAAGTTTTAAGCAGGGCTTTTGATGAAGAGAGTTTTGTCTTGCTTCTTTTAAGCTCCGAATCTGCCAAAAGGCACTCTTTTTGGGCAATAATTTCCTCTTTACAAAGTTTTGATTTACGAGATGCTTCATTCTCGTTATGCATTAACTCTAATGAATCTGCAATCACCTCTTTTTGAGCTTCAATCCACTCAGTAGCACTCAGCTCAGCTAAGATCTCTCCTTTGCCGACACTCTCAAAATTCGCTTTATTAAGCCTTGTAACATGAGCTTCATATGGAAGAGAAATTGTATGGAGAAGTTTTGGCGGAGTCGTAACGCTCATCATATACTCATCCAGCGGCACATGCGTAACCTCTTGTGCCATAGCGGTTTGAATCTGCCAATTTTTCTCATCTTGGGGAGTAAGTGTGATGTCCCCTAATAGCGATATACTAAATAATGCCTGTAATAAAATAAATGTTTTTTTCATATCTGTTCCTTAATTTTTAAAACGCCGTAGAGTTGAAATAGTGTTTTATAATAGTTTTTACGTTGCTCTATAAGTTCCTCTTTTAGCTTCCATATTTCACGCCCAGATAGCAGATACTCAATAGCCGAACTTTCTCCCAGAGTATAAGCATTTTCAATAAGAGGCATAAGGGTGTTTTCATACTTATTTAGCATATCAGTTGTTGCATGTATCGCTTTAAAATGTTGCAAAAGTTGGTTTTTTAACATATCTGCTTGGGATGCTTTTTGTAGTTTAACGCCCTCTTTTTCATGCATAATCGCGCTTTTTTTATGCATCAGCATTGCACGGTTCTCTTCATTTAGAGAGCTTGTAAAGTTCAGCGGAACTGACAAGCCGAGTACAAATCTATCCGTATCAATCTCATTTTGATAAGCCGCACTGAGCGTAAATGAGTCGAACTGTGAATTGTAGCGATCAAAATCGCTTTGAAGACTTTGAACTTTTTTGTTTAGCGACTCTTCTTGCAATGACTCTTCTTGATTGTTAAAGATAAGCTCTTTTGTGACTTGTTGGACGTCTTGACAGTAAAGTTGCTTATCGCTAAATAGCGGCAAAAGAACTAAAGATTGTAAAGCAGCACGAGAAATTGTCACTTCATCCTCATAATGTTTATACTCAGTTTTGAGGCGATCTAGTTCAAGCTGAAGCTGTAAAAGCTCTTTTTTGGAGATCTCTCCGAATGTATATGCTTTTTCTTTTTTTTTGTATAGCTCAAGAAAAGCCTCAAAAGATCTCTTATATTGCTCAAGGCTCTCTTTATCAAGACAGTTTACATGGTAAAGAAGACGCACCTCATTTTCCAGAAGCATAAACTCATGTTTTAGGCTTAAGATCTCGGCTTCACCCTGATATGCGGCAGATTTAACGATACTGTTTTTGACATTGGGATTCATAAAATTTTGTTCAAGTCCGATGCTGTACTCGTGTCCGGAAGTCTCTATTTGCGGCTTCGCATAAGTTGCATCTGCTAAAAGTTTAGTTGCTTCTCTTGATGAGAGAGCTTTGATTTGTGAGGAGTTTGCGAACTGGGAAGCTTGAATCGATTTTGCCAAAGGATGTTCGTTTTTAAGCTTTTGCAAAATCTCATCTAAACTAAGCGTTGATGCGTTTAAAAACAGGGTGCAAAACAGAAGAAAAAATAGAGATTTCATTTCGGCTCTTTCTCTATAACGGTGCCATCAAGCGCATTGAGTATAACTCTATAATTTTGTGTCGTTATTTTGTATATTAGATATCTGCCGCTGTGGGTTAGTTTTAGAGACATGACATCTTCTTTTGTCAGCTCTTTAGTTATAGCGTGGGCTTTTTTTTCGCCTATCGTATCTATAGCATATAATCTTGCT
>CAIUZU010000335.1 GCA_903903705.1 uncultured Helicobacteraceae bacterium | reverse complement strand
TGAATCAAAAGAGAGTTTTAAAAGCGACGAATCTTCAAAAAGCCCTGTAGTGGGTAATTTTAGCTCTACAAGTGAGAAGAGTGAAAATCTAATTATGAAAGATTTAAGTGCATCCCTGCTAAAGAGCATTAGCGAAAAAACAAAAGGCAGGGACAGTTTTGAACTTAGTGCGACATACGTAGAAGCAGAGGCGCTAAATTTTAGTACAACAGCTTATGTAAAGAGCGGTGATAGAGAGATTTCATTTGAGCTTAATGTCTCACTATCGAGAAGTTTTGTACAGCAAATAAACATAAGCATGGGTGATGTAAAAGCCTTTCAAGATCCGCTTATTCTAGATTTTAGCGGCTCCTTTGCATCGCTGAGTTCAAAAACTTTTGCTTTTGATATAGACAGCGACGGAAAAGAAGATCAGATCTCCATGCTTAAGGAAGGGAGCGGCTTTTTGGCACTTGATAAAAACTTAAATAGCGTTATAGATAATGGAAGTGAACTATTCGGTGCAAAAAGCGGCAACGGTTTTGGAGAGCTTAGAGCCTATGATGATGACAAAAATGGCTGGATTGACGAGAATGACAAAATTTTCAATAAACTTAGAATCTGGAAAAAAAGCCAAAGCAATGATGAGCTTATAGCCCTCGGTCAGGCAGGAATCGGAGCAATATTTTTAGGAGATATTTCAACTCCGTTTGAACTCAAAACTCTCTCCAACGAACAACTCGGAGCTATGAGAAAAAGCAGTTTTTTTCTCTTTGAAAATGGAAAAGCGGGTGTTATTTCTCAAATAGATTTAGCAGTTTCTAAAGAGAGCGAAAATGAAAATAGGCTACTCTTATCCGCTAAAGAGAGCATAAAAAAACTCCAAGGCATTCACTCTTATAAAACTGAAGCCAAAGACAGCGGTGATTCTATGGATAAAGCACTGGAAAAACTGCAAAAAATATTAGAATCTCTTGAAACAAAACTCTCTAGTGCAAAAGACGAGGAGAAGCCCTCTTTGCAGGCACAAATAGGTGCTATATACTCTCAAATGATGTCGCTTGTCTCTAAATATTAAAAGACAAGCAATAAATTTTTAAGCTATAAACATTAGTTTTGCAAGCACTACTATGAAAAATCCTAAAACTAAAACAAGTTTATGGAAGTGCTCCTGCATAAATGGATGTTTAGGCTTTTTAGTTAACTTCGTATAGAGGTTGTAAAGCACTCCAAGAACGATTATCAGAGCCAAAGTTATTTTTATAACAAGCAGTTTTTGTAGAGTCGTTTCAAAAAGTCCCGCATTTGAGTTGATGTACTTTGACATCATCATTCCGCCTGTTAAAACAATAACCAAAAGTGAGAGAGGAAAAATTTTAAAACTTTTTGCCCCTAAAGTTTGATTGATTTTTTGGTCTGTATCTTTGCCAAACTTATCTTTAAGTGCCGATATCATTACCGTATCAGTAAAAACATAACCTAAAAATATGATTGCCAGAAGCAAGTGTATAATATTTGCGTATGGATAGATTGCTTCCATTGTAACTCCTAAATTAAATTAGCGCCATTATATCAAATGTGTCAGTTAAACAACTTGCACATTGACTCAAACGTATCGTCTAAAGATGCTTGAATCACTAAAGTTTCATTTGTATACGGATGCTTTATCTGAAGTTCACTTGCATGCAGAAGCATTCTGTGACAATCAAACTGCTCTCTTATAAAAATATTGTGCTCGCCTCTTCCGTACTTTGTATCTCCCAAAATATGGTGAGATATATGTTTCATATGACGGCGGAGCTGATGTTTTCGCCCAGTCATAGGATAAAGTTTTACAAGCGAGTAACGGGTTTTATCGTATTTTCCTACTGCAAAATCAAGTTCAACCGTCGCTAATCTCTCATACTCCGTAGTAGCTTCTTGCGCCTCTATTGGCACAGAACTATCCTTGTCTGCGATTTTATCAAGCTTAATGGTAAGTGCATGCTCTATTATGCCACGCTCTTCTATATAACCGCGGACAACGGCAATATAGCTTTTTTTGCTCTCTCTTGACATAAACTGTTCACCCAAAAGAGAAGCACTCTCTTTGTCAAGTGCAAAGAGCAAAACTCCCGAAGTCGGCTTGTCTAGGCGATGAACCGGATAAACAAACTGCCCTATCTGGTCACGAAGGATCTGAACTGCAAACTCTGTTTCATATCTGTCAATCATAGAGCGATGAACCAGCAGTCCTGAGGGTTTATTTATGGCTACTAAAAACTCATCTCTGTATAAAATTTCTAACAATGTCTACTAGTCACGCTTTGTTGTTTTTCTTTTTTTACTTGTCACAGCTTTTTTTACAGATGGAGTTTTTTTTACAGATGGAGTTTTTTTAGCGGCATCAGGTTTTTTATAGCTTTTTTTAGCTCTTTTTACCTCTACTTTTTTATGCTCGCTCTTTAGCTTTAACTCTTCTTGATCACGTCTACGTATAGTAGGATCGGGTTCAAATCCCTCAACGACCTCTTGTGGAATCTTCATCCCTATAAGTCTCTCTACATCTTTTATATCATACTTTTCATAAATATCAATCAAGCTTATCGCCATACCGTCTCGTCCTGCACGACCTGTTCGCCCTACTCTATGAACATAATCTTCCGGAATTGATGGAAGTTCGTAGTTGATAACAAACGGCAACTCTTCTATATCCAAACCTCTTGAAGCAATATCTGTTGCAATAAGAACTTTAGTTTTTCCCTCTTTAAACTCATTAAGCGTCTTAAGTCTGTTTGCCTGAGTTTTATCTCCATGGATAATTCCGCACTTAAGACCATCTTTTTTAAGTTCTAGCACCAACTCGTCAGCACTTGCTTTTGTTCTTGTAAAAACTAAAACTTGTCTGAAATTTCTTGAGCCGATTATATATGCCAATAGTGCCGCTTTTTTGTCGGTATCAACCAAATAAACCACTTGATTTATGGTATCTACAGTCGAGTTCTTTTTAGATGTCTCTACAAACTCCGGTTTGGTAAGAATGAGTTTTGAGAGTTTTCTAACCTTGTCACTGTATGTTGCAGAGAAAAGAAGCGTTTGATGTCTTTTTGGCAAAAGAGGATGGATTTTTCTTATCTCTTTCATAAAGCCCATATCTAACATTCTATCAGCTTCATCAAGCACAAAGATCTCTACATGTGAGAGGTTTAAGCCCTTTTCAACATGTTCCATTATTCTGCCTGGAGTTGCTATAATTATATCCACGCCCTCTTTTAAAATCTTCTGCTGTGTATCGAGATCTTTTCCGCCTACAAAAACAGCTATGTTTAAGCTCATGTTTTTTGCATAGCTTTGCATATCTTCATATATTTGGATGGAAAGTTCACGGGTAGGAGATATGATAACACCTCTTACTACTCTTGCTTCTGGCGTTACATTTCTAAGACGCTGAAGCATAGGAATTCCAAATGCTGCGGTTTTTCCCGTTCCTGTTTGAGCAGTTGCAAAAACATCACTCTTCGCCAAAACAAGCGGAATAGCTCTTGTTTGGATAGTCGTAGGTTTTTCATATCCTAACTCTTTTATAGCGCTAAGAATGGGTTTAATAACCCCTAATTTTTCAAATGACATTTATTTACACCTACTTTATTTTTATTTTTCTACTGAATTTCGGCGTTCATGACGTTTTAGGACAAGATTTTTTTCAAACTTATTCAAATTATAAAACAGCGTGCCGACAACCACAACAATAAGCGGTATTGCGAAATACCAATGAGCTTTAATCCACTTAATAACTTCTAAAAGTTCATCTCCATAGAAATAGGCAGGAATAATCGTAATAGAAGCCCATGCAAGAGCACTCACAAAGTTAATTATCGCAAATTGGCGACTTGAATATTTTGTAATTCCTATCGCCATAGGAATTACGGTACGCATCCCATACATGTAACGTTGAGCAAAAATTATAGGCCAGCCGTACTTTTTTAACAACAAGTGAGCCAGCGCAAACTTTGTGCGCTGAGAGCGAATCTTATTGTGAATATATCTTTTGTTAAATCGTCCTATATAAAAATAGATCTGATCCCCGACAAATCCACCAAATCCTCCTACAACAATGGCAAATGGCAAAAACATATCTCCCGTATGAGCCATAATACCAGCCATTATAAGCCCGAGTTCACCCTCTAAAATACTCCAAGCAAAAAGAACAATATAGCCGTACTCTTTTAGCCAATCAACAAATAACTGTTCCACAAAAACCTTTAATTAACCAATATTCAAAATATAAAATAATTTTTAAATATGGTACTAATCTATATTATTTAAGGCTCTCATTAT
>CAIUZU010000334.1 GCA_903903705.1 uncultured Helicobacteraceae bacterium | reverse complement strand
TAACATCTGCATAAAAAAAGTTAAAATGAAAAGAGTTGTAAATTTCATATAAGCGCCTCTTTAGTGGATAAAATTTTTAGATAAGAGAGAGTCATGTACCTGCTTATAGACAGCAGGATTGATATTGTATTTTTTATGTGGCTGTATCAGCAGTCCCTTTTCTAGCATCGGCATAAGCATTTTACGGCACTCCTCGTGTGGTTCGTTCATCACAATAGAGAAGTCACTCAGAGTAAGTCCGTCATGGAGTATAAGTGCTTGAAGTGCAAAAAGAGCTTTAGGGGAGATGTTTTCAACAAATGAGTAGTCAATGTCGTCTATCTCAGTGACAAAGATAGTTTGACTATCTATCTTCTCAATCGCTCTGACCAAGTAGAGCATAGCAAGAGAGATATTTCCATTTGATATTTTGTGCAGCTGTTTAAAAAATTTCTCTTCTAAAAAATGGTGTTTTACATCATCGTCTAGCTTCTCAAATGCAGCGCTTTTGAAGCTCTCATCTTTTGGGATAAACTCTATTTTTAGATTTTCATGCTCACTGCGCTTAGAAATTATCTCTTTTATATTCTCAGTGCTTAAGGGTTCCATAAATATCTCATTTGTAAAATAGTTTGAGATGGAGATTGTTTTGTTGAGATAGCTCCAAGTCTCGGGAGTCAAAATACCTATCCAGAGCACTTTTTTTGTAGTGTAGGAGATAAGTTCAAAGAGCATCTTGATGCTCTCAAATCCTCCAATCTTTTTTAAAAACATATGGTGAAGGTTTTCTAAAATAATTATTTTTGCACTTTGTGTGTTGTTAAGATAATCAATCAGATCTTTGTTTGTAGTAATTCCCTCTGTACCAAAGAGAGAGTTGAAGTATTTAAAGTACTCCTCTTGAGTGAATAACTTCTTATGCAACTCACCTTTTATTATGTCGGTATGAGGAATGGTGCCTAAGAATGAGTTTAGCATTGAGCTGACCCCGCATCCTTTTTCGCCGATTATGGCACAGGTTACGAAACGATTTTTTGTCCAGTTTGTAAAAGATTTTTGAAGCTCTTTTATCTCCTTTTCTCTATTTACAAAAAATTGCATTTCGGCAGGACGAAGCTCATAAAGCCTTTTATAATTTTCAGGAAGATTTTGCAGTGCGGATTCGCTCTCTTGCATAAATTCTGAAAGCTCAAAAGAGATAAGTGCTTTTTTATCAACTATGCCTACAAGTTTTTTAAATTTATCAATTTTGTTTTTTAGAGACGCTAGAATGCTGCCGGTTTTGGAATCGTTGGATTTATCGCCCACTTATCGCCCTTATTTGTCAAATCTTGCTTTATTTTAGCATATTTATAATATATCGAGCATGGTCAGTGAGCCATTTTCAACTTTTATGGCAAAAGCCTCTTCAAGCGTTATATTGTTTATGATGGAGAGCAAAACGCGGATAACTCCCGCATGGGTTATAACCAAAACAGACTCTTTTTTGAGTGATGGCAAAAACTCAAAGAAAAACTCCTCTACTCTTTTTATATACTCTTTGTATTGTTCGCCATCAAGTGAGCCTATCCACTGTAAAAAGTTTATATACTCTATCTCGCCCTGAGCGATAATCTCATCAAAACTAAGCCCCTCATGCACTCCCCACGACTTCTCTCTGAGCTTATCCGTAAAGATTGCATTTTCTACATGTAGAGAGTGTTTTAACGTCTCTTTCGCACGAGGAAGATCCGAGCAGAAAACCGCATCAAACTCTAAAATATCAAGTTTTTTTGCAAGCTCTTTTGCCTGCATGTCCCCTTTTTTAGAGAGTCCTATTTTGTTATGCCCATTGTAGCAGTTTTGGTATCTCTCCTCTACCTCGCCATGGCGAACAAGAGTTAACTTCATGCAAGCAGACCAAATATAAGAACGTTTAGTAAAACCAGCTCCGTCACTTCAATCAAAAAGCCGTAGATATCGCCGCTAAAAACGCCGTATCTTTTTATAAAAAATAGTTTTATAACAAACAAAACTAACAAAGCACTCACAAGTAAGAGTAGTTTGTTATAGAGAAGAACTGCCAAAAAAGAGTAAAAAAGTGCGACAAGCATTTGCGTTTTTGTAAACTCCTCTTTTGCCAAAGCACCCATTCCGTTTTGGCTTATATATGGGTAAAAAAAGATTGCCAAAACAGCGTTTAGCCTTGAGAGCATCAAGACAAGAGGCAAAAGGTAAAAAGCCTCAAGTGCTGCAAGAGAAGATGCTTTTAAGATAAGAAACGTAACGCTCATTATCATCCCCATCCCTCCGACATGAGAGTCTTTCATCACTTCCAATGCTCTCTCTTTTTGCACGTAAAGCCCGTCAACCGTATCGCTGAAACCATCAAGATGAAGTGCACCCGTAAGCAAAACCCAAAGAGCAAAAATGATAACGGCTAAATGAGTTGAGGCAACATAAGGATTTAAAAGCGAGTGCAAACCCCATAAAACAGCACCTAAGATAAAACCTACAAGAGGGTAAAACATCACGGCATAACCGTTGATGCCTTTGTAAAAAACATGTATTTTAAACATAGGAACAGTTGTTAACATGGAAATTGCAAGGGCAAAGCCTTTAAATAAGTTTATCATTTTATCCTCGTGGAGATGCCGGCAACGGTGTAGTATACTTCATCACATCCACTTGCTATAAGCTGAGATAGTTTTCCGCTGATATCTACAAACTCCCGTGCAAGAGCGTTATCGGGAATGATACCGCATCCAACATCGTTTAAAACAAAAACCACCGTTGTTTCAAGCGACAAAACAGCTTCCAACTCTTTTTTCATTTCAGTAAAACCAAACCCGTGATAGAGCATATTGTTTATCCACATGCTGACACACTCGACTAAAACGGCACTTCTGCATACAGAGATAATTTCATAGAGTTTTAGAGCCTCTTCAACAGTCTCAAACTGGTCTCTTCTTTGCTTTTTATGCTCATCAACTCTTTGTTGCATCTCGTCATCTATAAATTCGGTTGTAGCCAGATAAAGTGGTTTTTCAAACTTATTTTGTAGTATGTAGTTTTGGGCATTTAGCGATTTTCCGCTTTTGATACCACCGATAAAGAGTGTTTTTTTATTGCTCATAAAATGCCTTTTGAGTTCATTTTGTTATTTTAACAAAAATAATATTTTATACCACAGAGTATAATTGCTTTATATTAAGGTTGCTGAAATAAAATATATTCATGGGTAGCACTTTTGAGTATGTTGCTGCACTTTTTAATAGTTTGAGATAGGTGTCTTAAAAGGTTGGAAATGGCTCTTTTA
>CAIUZU010000333.1 GCA_903903705.1 uncultured Helicobacteraceae bacterium | reverse complement strand
GGTAAAAAAGGTGTTTTAGCAGCAGAGTTTGCTAGGATGAAAGAAGCACCCGATGAAGAAAAAGCAAAAATCGCACAAGAGTTGAACATACATAAAAATGCACTTATGAATGAATTGGTGCAAAGAAAAATAGTTCTTCAAACATTAGAGTTGCAAGAGCACATGAGAGCAGAGGCGTTAGATGTGACTATGTTTAATGCTAAATCAGAATCCGGTGCGCTTCATCCTGTTATGGAGACGATGGATAGAATCGTAGAGTATTTTTCATCTATGAATTTTGCCGTAAAAACCGGAAATATGGTGGAAGATGATTTTAACAACTTTGAAGCTTTAAATCTTCCAAAATACCATCCTGCCCGTGATATGCAAGATACATTCTATTTTAAAGACGAGATGCTTTTGCGTACACATACATCGCCTGTTCAGATAAGAACTATGATGAGTACAAAACCGCCTATTCGCATGATTGCTCCAGGGGCTGTTTTTAGAAGAGATTACGATATAACTCATACTCCGATGTTTCATCAAGTTGAGGGACTTTTGGTAGATAAAGAGGGGAAAGTCTCTTTTGCAAATCTGAAGTTTATTTTAGAAGATTTTTTAAAGTACATGTTCGGTGATGTTAAGGTGCGTTTCCGCCCTAGTTTCTTTCCTTTTACAGAGCCTTCGGCAGAAGTTGATATTTCATGTGTCTTTTGTAAAGGCGATGGGTGCAGAGTCTGTTCTAAGACTGGATGGCTGGAAGTTTTAGGTTGCGGAATCGTAGATCCTAATGTTTTTGAAGCCGTAAAATATGAAAATGTAAGTGGATATGCTTTTGGTCTTGGAGTTGAGAGATTTGCAATGCTGATTCATCAGATAGGAGATCTCCGTTCGCTTTTTGAGGGAGATATTAAGTTGCTGGAGCAGTTTCAATGATAATTACAAGAAGTTGGTTAAATGAGTGGATAGATTTAAGCGGAATATCTACGGATGAGTTGGTAAAAACATTCAACTCTATCGGTTTGGAAGTAGATAGTGTTACAATTTCTAGTATCCCGCAAAAGATAGTATTTGGCAAGGTTTTAGAGTGCGAAAAACATCCTGATGCCGATAAACTCAATGTTTGTAAAGTAGATCTTGGAACCGGTATTAGACAAATTGTATGCGGTGCTTCAAATGTAAGAGCCGGTCTTGATGTGGTTGTTGCTACTATCGGTGCTGTTATGCCTGATGGTACTCTTATCAAACCGGTAAAACTCCGCGGCGTTGAGTCTGAGGGTATGATTTGTTCGGCTAAAGAGATTGGTCTGGTGGATTTCCAAAGTGGAATATTAGAACTAGATAACAGCATTGGAAAGTATAAAATAGGTGGGGAAGTTTCCCAAAATAATATTTTTAGCGATGATATAATAGAAATAGAGCTGACTGCAAATCGCGGTGATTGTTTAAGCATCAGAGGTATCGCAAGGGAACTTAGTGCGGCGTTTGACAGAACTCTAAAAGATAGAAGCATAGTAGAAAATGAAGATAAAAGAGTTGGAATAGGGCGTATTCTTGCTCTTAGCCATGAAAATAATTTAAATGTAGATATTCGCTATAAAGCGGTTGATTTTAAAAATCTAAAACTCCCTCTTCTCGTAAAACTTAGACTTTCACAAATAGAGGAAAAAAGAGAGAGTGACATAGAATCTCTTATGGAATATGTAACGCATGACAGCGGAGTTGTTTTAAGAGCTTATAATCACTCTTTTTTCTGTACCAAAAATGAGACTTTGGCAAAAGCTTCATTATGTCAAGATGAGAACGGTTTTGCTTCAATCATGGCAAAAGAGAATAAAAAAGCCTCTACCATAGGAATAATTCAAGAGGATGCTTCTAGAGCAACAAATAGCGAGGGAATTGTCTTAATAGAAGCTAGCTATATTCCGCCGGATATTATCTCTAAAAAAATGCAGAGTAAAAAAATGGCTGCAGGTCCTGCTTATTACAGAACATCAAGAGGAAGCGAACCGGATTTAGATCAAGGTCTGAATTATTGTATCTATTTTATTGAGTCTAACTCCACTTCAACTGTTTTTGGCGGTACGATAGAGCTTTGTGATATGCATGAAGATAAGATTATAAGTGTGGGCAAAAAAGAGATTGATGAGATCGTCGGTGCAAATATAGATAAAGCTAAAATAACAAAAATATTAAAAAACTTAGGTTTTGAAACAACAAAATCGTCTGC
>CAIUZU010000332.1 GCA_903903705.1 uncultured Helicobacteraceae bacterium | reverse complement strand
GGCAATAGAAAACACCGACTCTCTGTTTTATAACCCCGTCATACGGAGTATCAAACGTGATCATGACATCTACTCTATCGGTTCTGTCATAAATATTATAACTTAGAATTTTTGAAGCGTAAAGGGCTAAGGGAAGAATAAAAATCAGAAGATATTTAATCATAATCGCTCTTTTGCAAGATGGTATAAAACGGCACTCGAATCTAAGATTTCATTAATACGAATTGCAAGATTTTTTTCATATACCATAACCTCGCCTTTGCCTAATATACGGCCGTTTACATAAGATTCCACACTCTCTCCGGCAGGCTTTTTTAGATCTATAATAGAACCTTTTGTAAGCTTTAAAATCTCCCCGATAGAGAGTTCAGTCTCACCCAAATCAGATATGAATTCAACCTCCATATCCAACAGTCCCGAATAGTCCATCCATGAAAGCTCTTCATCAGGATCAAATACGGACTCTTTGGCTCCATAATTGTATTTTTTATGTCTCAACTATAATTCCTTGATAGCAATAATCATTTCATCATTCTCAATTTTTAAAACTTTTATTTCATCATACTCAAGATCAAAACTGCCTATTTTCTCAAAATGCGGAGTAAACATACTGTAAGCGTGCTCACTTGTCTTTTGTGCTAGAACTTTAGCACTTCCGACTATCAAGTTTGTTGTCTCAAGCATCATATCAACTAAAGTCTCTTCATCGCTCTCATCTTCTTCCAAAAGAGCAGTTGCGACTCTTTGTGCAAAACCGAGTGATGCGGCGATATATACTCTATGTTTTTTTAAGCTTATCGTCTCTATATCTATATAAGCAATAAGTGTTCTCATTTGAGCCGTCTCATCGTTAATCTCATGCGGAACTCTGATTTGGTGAATACAAAAATTTTGTGAAGCTTCCATAATTATGTTTAACATTCTTTAAACCCCTATTTAAAATGATTATACTTCAATGAATCTCAAAGTAAAATTAAACGCTGATTTAGATGATATAATTCGAAAAAAAAGTTTTAGCATATGATAGAGTTGATTTTTTTAGGTATAGGTATCGGTCTCTTATCGGGATTTTTTGGCATCGGCGGCGGAACAATACTTGTTCCCTCCCTCATGTTGCTTGGACATCAAATAAAAGATGCGATAGGTATTTCTGTTATACAGATGGTTTTTAGCTCCGCTTATGGCAGTTATTTAAACAGAAGAAATAAAACTCTCGATGTCTCTATGGGTTTGGTTATCGGCAGCGGCGGTTTTATAGGTGCTTTTTTGAGCGGGTTTATAGTATCAAAAATTGATGATAAAACTCTAGAAGTTATATTTTTATCTTTTGCTCTTTTTGCTCTTATTAGGCTTTTTTTTAAAACGAAGCAGGGTGCTGTACAAAAAGATGTAAATAGAGTTATTCTTTTTGCTATAGGTCTAGTTTTAGGGGTGTTGGGAATGCTTATCGGTGTTGGAGGAAGTATACTTTTAGTTCCGATACTTGTAGGATTTTTACATGTAGATCTTAAGAGAGCAATATCTTCAGGTCTCTTTTTTGTAGTTTTTTCATCTATTTCCGGTCTTATCTCTCACTCATTAAGCAGAGAGATAGATTTTTACAGCGGTATAATTATAGGTTTATCATCGCTTGTCGGAGTATATATAGGAATACACCTTAAGGATAAAGTAGATGCAGTATTGCAAAAAAAATTGTTAGTAGGTTTTTATCTTTTAATAGTAATATATTTAACAAAAAGAATATTTTTTTAGAGGGAATAAGCAGTAAATGAAAAATAGAGATGTCATCAAGATAACAGGTGCCAGAGAGAATAATTTAAAAAATATATCGCTTGAGATACCAAAAAATCAGCTAGTAGTTTTTACGGGATTAAGCGGAAGCGGGAAGTCAACTTTGGCTTTTGACACGCTTTATGCCGAGGGGCAAAGACGCTACATGGAGTCACTCTCTTCTTATGCAAGGCAGTTTCTTGATCGTGTAGGCAAACCTGATGTGGATAAAATTGAGGGGCTTACACCGGCAATTGCCATAGACCAGAAAACAACCTCTAAAAATCCACGTTCAACCGTCGGAACAATTACCGAGATATATGACTATTTGAGGCTTCTGTATGCTCGTGTCGGGACTCAGCATTGTCATAAGTGCAATAAAGAGATCTCCCAGATGAGTGCTTCGGATATTATCGCTCAAGTTGCAAAACTTCCGGAGGATGCAAAGCTTGTCATCATGGCTCCGATTGTAAATGAAAAGAAAGGCGCTTATGCCGATGTGATCGAATCTTTAGTTCATAAAGGTTATGTGAGAGCTATGATAGACGGTGTAATGGTGCGGTTGGATGAGGAGATAGAGCTCTCCAAAACAAAAAAACATACCATTAAAGTAGTCATTGACAGGGTTGTGGTTAAGCCGGAAAACAAAGAGAGAATAGCTGCCGATGTTGAAAAAGCCTTAAAAGAGAGCTATGGCGAACTTGAAGTTGAAATACTAAACCACGAAGAGTTGGGTTTAAAACACTCACATATCCACTACAGCGAGCATAATGCATGTTTTGACTGTAAGATAAGTTTTGAGCCGCTTGAGCCGCTCTCTTTCTCTTTTAACTCTCCAAAGGGTGCATGTAGTGAGTGTGACGGACTCGGGATTCGTTATGCACTTGACCATGACAAGATAATCGATAGGGATTTGAGCATAGAGAGTGGTGCGGTTAAGATAATTTACGGCTTTAACAAGGGGTATTATTTCACATTTTTAAAAGGGTTTTGTGCCGCAAACGATATTGATATTAAAATTCCCTATTCTGATCTTGAAGAGTATCAAAAAAAGGCTATTTTACACGGCGGAATCGATGAAGTAAGTTTTTTATGGAAGAGCCATGAAGTAAAAAGGGTATGGCCCGGAATTGTTAAGATAGCTTACGATATGTTCAAAGATGAAAAAGAGCTTTCAGACTACATGAGTGAAAAAACATGCAGCGTATGTAGTTCGCATAGATTAAAAAGAGAGTCTTTAGCCGTAAAAGTTGCAGGGAGAGGTATCGCTGAAATTTTGGATATGCCTATTTCAAAAAGTTACGAATGGTTTGGAAATAAAGATAATTTTATCAATTTAACAAAACAAAATACGCAAATATCCGAGCCGATTTTAAATGAGATCAGAGAGAGGCTCTACTTTTTGTTTGATGTCGGACTCGGCTACATAACGCTAGGTCGTGATGCAAGAACCATAAGCGGCGGCGAGGCACAGAGGATTCGTATCGCTTCGCAGATCGGAAGCGGACTTACTGGTGTTTTATATGTTTTGGATGAACCGAGTATCGGGCTTCATGAGAGAGATACTTTAAAACTCATCAAAACGCTTAGAAGTCTTCAGGAAAAGGGGAACAGCGTTATCGTTGTCGAACATGACAAAGAGACTATAGAAAATGCAGATTTTATAGTAGATATCGGAAGCGGTGCAGGAAAGTTTGGCGGAGAGGTTGTTTTTGCAGGAACTTTGGATAAGCTGAAAAAAGCTAAAACACTTACGGCTGATTATCTCTACGGCAGAAAAAAAATAGAGTATTTTTATAGACGCAAACAAGAGAAATTTATAGAGATAAAAAATGTAACGTTAAACAATATCAATAATCTAAGTGCGAAAATACCGTTAAATAACTTTGTATGTATTACAGGTGTTAGCGGAAGCGGAAAAAGCTCTTTGATGCTTCAAACGCTTCTTCCGACTGCTCGAGAGCTGCTAAACCATGCGAGAAAAGTAAATAAAGTTGCCGGTGTGGAGATAACAGGTCTTGAACATGTGGATAAAGTAATTTACCTAGACCAAAGCCCAATCGGACGTACTCCAAGATCCAATCCGGCAACATATACAGGTGTAATGGATGAGATAAGAAATCTTTTTGCTCAAACAAAAGAGGCACAGATAAGAGGCTATACAAGTTCAAGATTCAGTTTTAACGTCAAAGGCGGAAGATGTGAAAAGTGTCAAGGCGAGGGCGAAAATAAGATAGAGATGCACTTCTTGCCGGACATTATGGTCAAATGCGATACATGTCACGGCACAAGATACAATCAGCAGACTTTGGAAGTTTTATATAAAGGCAAAACTATCTCTGATGTCCTAAATATGAGTGTGGATGAGGCTTTTGAATTTTTCAAACCGATTCCAAAAATACACCAGATTCTCTCTACGCTTGTTGATGTAGGTTTGGGTTACATTACCCTCGGGCAAAACGCGGTAACGCTCTCAGGCGGTGAAGCTCAAAGAATTAAACTCTCAAAAGAACTCAGCCGCAGAGATACCGGTAAAACTCTATATGTCCTTGATGAGCCGACAACGGGGCTTCACTTTGCAGATGTAGATAGACTGACAGGAGTGCTTCATAAGTTTGTAGAGCTTGGAAACTCGGTACTTATCATAGAACATAATCTTGACATGATAAAAAATGCCGACTATGTTATAGATATGGGACCTGAAGGCGGAAGCGGCGGCGGTCTGATCATTGCAGAGGGAACTCCCGAAGAGGTGGCTGGTAGTCATGAGAAAACAGGAAGCTATACAGGGAAATATTTAGAAAAAGAGCTGGCACTTCACAATAAATAATCAAGGAAATAGATGCAACAGATAAAACTTACAGAATATAGTCACGGAGCCGGATGCGGATGTAAAATCTCTCCAATGTTGCTTGAGGAGATACTAAAAGATAGCTCTTTTGAAACTTTTTATCCAGAGCTTCTTGTCGGAAATGAGCATAAAGACGATGCGGCGGCATTTGATTTAGGCAACGGTACTTCCGTTTTATCAACTACCGACTTTTTTATGCCCATAGTTGATGACCCTTTTACTTTCGGACGAATTGCCGCTACAAATGCCCTTAGTGATATTTATGCGATGGGAGGAACGCCGCTTATGGCTATTGCTATATTTGGATGGCCTATCGACAAACTTTCCTCAGAAGTGGCACGTGAAGTTATAGAGGGCGGTCGAGCAGTCTGTAGAGAGAGCGGTATTCCGCTTGCAGGGGGTCACTCCATAGATTCGCCAGAACCGATATTTGGGCTTGCGGTTACTGGTTTAGCTGAAAATAAAAATCTCATGATGAACAGCGGTGCAAAAGAGGATTGTTTTATATTTATTACAAAACCTATCGGTATCGGAATACTAACAACTGCACAAAAGCAGAAAAAGATTGAAGCCACAGAACTTGAACCGGCGATAGAAGCGATGGTGACATTAAACAAAATAGGCTCAGTCCTTGCACCGTTGGAGAGTGTTGCAACCATGACGGATGTAACCGGATTTGGTCTTTTGGGACATTTAAGCGAAGTGTGTGAGGCGAGCAACATAAGTGCTAAGATATACTTTGATAAAGTTCCGCTTCTGCCAAATGTGGAAAAATACAGAGCTATGGGGTGTATAGCAGGAGGGTCTCGTAAAAATTTTCTAAGTTATGGAAATAAAATAAGTACGATGACACAGCAGCAGCAAGAGATACTTTGTGATCCGCAAACATCGGGAGGACTTCTTGTTTTTGTTAAAAAGGATGGAGCAGAAGAGTTCTATGACCTCATTCGCAAAATGGATTTAACACTTGAACCGATAGGTGAAACTATATCCAAAGGCATTTATGCGGTAGAGGTTCTATAGGTGTTAAAATTGTATGATGATTTTAAATCCATAGTCTTAAACAACACTCCGCTTCTTGACGTTCGTGCGCCTGTCGAGTTTAAAAGAGGCGCATTTTTAAATGCCGTAAATCTTCCTATCATGGATGATGAAGAGAGACATCTAGTCGGCACATGCTACAAAAACAGCGGCAATGAAAAAGCAGTAGAGCTTGGACATCAGCTTGTGAGCGGTGATGTAAGAGAGCATCGTATTAATGCATGGATAGAGTTTATGGATGCAAACCCAAATGCTCTTTTGTACTGCTTCAGAGGAGGGCAACGCTCTAAAATATCTCAAATGTGGCTACATGAGCATGGCAGAGAGATTGTGCGGCTCAAAGGCGGATATAAAGCGTTTAGAAATTTTTTGATTCAATCTTTGGATGAG
>CAIUZU010000331.1 GCA_903903705.1 uncultured Helicobacteraceae bacterium | reverse complement strand
CTAAATTGCAAAAAAAGTATATAATTTTTTAATATTTGCTAAGGAAGTAATATGAAAAGTTTTCTTGAAATAGTAGAAGAGATAAAAAATATCGTCTCTAATGAATTTAACGGCAAAAAAATATATGATAAAGATGTTGCCGATCTTTTATCTATCTCTCAAATGAATTTTGCGACTATGAAAAAAAGAAACAAGATACCATTTGGTGAACTTTTAGATTTTTGTGCCAAAAAATCTATATCTATCAATTGGATGCTCTACGGTCAATCACCGGAGAGTCTTATTGAAGCAACCAATAGATTTTTTATGATTAAGTATTTTAGCGGCATAAGTGCGTCTGCAGGTGGTGGAGCGGATTGTGAAATTGAAAATACTCAAACAATTGAGATTCCACATGAGTTTGCAATGCTTCTAGGTGGCGAGAGGGAGCTAAAAAACATAGAAGCCATCAATGTTTCAGGGGATTCCATGGAGCCTACATTTAGCTACAACGACATAGTTTTTATCAACAGAAGCAAGACGGATCTGCAAAGAGGCGGTATATTTACAATAAGAACAGAAGCAGGACTTTTTATTAAGAGAGTTCACAAAAGAATAGACGGAAAAATAGATATAATTTCCGACAATCAAGTTTACTCCACTCAGACATTAAACCCTAGTGAAATAGAGGTAATCGGAAGAGTCGTTAGTAGATTTGGAAGCGTTGATTAAAGGTTGATATAGTGAAATATGTTTTTATAATTTTATCAATTGTTCTGTTTGCAGGATGTTCCCTAAAGGATACTCAAATTAAAACTTCCAAAGCTGTAGAGATATATGATTTAGTTAATATACCTCAGGATGTAACATTTTTTTCAAAAAATATTGAAAAAAATGCACCATTATATGAAGCTCAAGTCAGATACTCTCAGCGATATTTTCATGTGTGGAATATTGATAAACCAAAAGAAAATCTAAACTCCATAAAATGGCCATTTATTGCATTTCGTGCAGGCAAAAATTATGGGGAAAATCTACAACCCTTAGAACAAAGCTTCTTTGATATAATGCTAGAGAATGCAAACTTTGAAGCTTATGCAACTTTTAATGCAAAAGCCGTAACGCTAAAAGAGGTTAATCTAAGAGTTTTTCCAACCATCAGACCTCTGCTTAAAGATCCATCTCTTGCAGGGGAGGGATTTCCATTTGATTATCTACAAAACAGCACAATACATGCTAACGAACCTATCTTTATATCACACTATTCAAAAGACAGAGAGTGGGCTTATGTTTTTAGTAATTTTGCCTCAGGCTGGATAAAAACAGATAAATTTGTAATTTTAGAAAAAGAGCATATAAAAGCTTGGCAAAACGCTCAGCAGGTTGCTATCATAAAAGAGGGCGAACCTATTTATGATCTTGATGGTAACTTTCTGTTTAAGTCAAAAATAGGCATGATGTTTGCACTTATTTCAGAGGATGAAAAAGCATATACCGTTTTAAGCGTAGCATCGTATAAAAATTTAAAGCCGCTTTTTTTAAGATCAAAAATCTCCAAAAATGTTGCTACAAAAGAGATACTGAAATTAGATGAAAATAGTTTAACAGCCATTGTTAATGAAGTGTCAAAAACAAATTATGGATGGGGCGGCATGTACGAACAAAGAGATTGCTCCTCAATGCTTCGAGATATGTTTGCACCGTTTGGTATTTGGCTTCCTAGAAATTCACAGCAACAGAGTAAAGTCGGCAGAGTAATATCTTTGAGCGACTTAAGCGATGAAGAGAAAATAAACATTATAAAAGAAAAAGCTGTTCCTTTCCAAACACTTCTTTATAAAAAAGGGCATGTTGTCCTTTATGTAGGAACTTATAATGGCGAAATTATCGTATTTCATAATACTTGGGGTATAAGAACAAAAAAAGATGGGGTTGAAGGAAGAGTTATAGTCGGAAAAACTGTTTTTAGCTCACTAAACATTGGAAAGTATGTAGAAAACTACGATGAAGAGAGTTCAATGCTTAAAAATTTGATTAGCATGAATATTATTACCCAGTAACTATTCTCTTTTTAAGCCTTAATATCTAAAAGAGAGCCTAACATTTCATCCTGTGTTTTTATAGCAGTAACATTTAAGGCTGTTGCATCCTGAGCAACTATTTGATCACTCATCTCTTTAGCTAGATCCGTTTGACTCATTTTTGAACCTGTATCGTCAGTTTTTCTACTGCTAGCCTTCAGTGAATCCTCACTGCCAACTACTTTCGTATCGGTAGGCTTAAACCCATTTGTATTAATATTCGCCACATTATTAGCACTATTGCCCATCATTGTCTGATGTGCATAAATTGATGAAACATTATTTGAAATATTCATTTTGACTCCTTTTAACTCTACTTTATATATTCTAGTCTTACT
>CAIUZU010000330.1 GCA_903903705.1 uncultured Helicobacteraceae bacterium | reverse complement strand
GATAGTTTTAAACTCTCTGAAAATTTTGGTCCAAAAGGTACGGTTCTATTTTTTTATCCCCTAGATTTTACATTCGTATGTCCGTCTGAGATTATCGCATTTTCACATAGAATAGAAGAGTTTAAAAGCCGTGGCATAAATGTTATAGGTGTTTCGGTTGACAGTCAGTTTTCACACTTTGCATGGAGAGAAACGCCTGTAAACAACGGCGGTATCGGTAGAATAAAATATCCACTGGTTGCAGATTTAACTAAGCAGATCTCTAAAGATTATGATGTACTTTTCGGTGAATCTGTTGCGCTTCGCGGTTCATTTTTGATTGACTGCAAAGGTGTTATTCGCCATGCAGTAATCAACGACCTTCCCCTTGGTAGAAACATCGATGAGATGATTCGTATGGTAGATGCAATGCATTTTACTGATGAGCATGGTGAAGTTTGTGCCGCAGGATGGCAAAAAGGCGATGAAGGAATGAAAGCTACAACTGAGGGTGTTGCTGAGTACTTAGCGAAGAACAGCGAAAAACTATAATTCTTTTTCATAGCATGTGAGTTTTCACATGCTGTTTCTTCTGTTTTTGTATAAAGCATTTACATAAAAACAGAAAACTCGACCTTATAAATCTTTGTTAAAACTAAGAGCTTTCTGGTTTACGAAAACTATATCTCTCCACTGCTTTTTTGGGGCGATCAAGTTTAAACGCTTGGGATTTGAACTTCTCGATATTGCGACATAAAACTGAGATGGAGCAAAGATCTCATTTGTCTCAATTATCAAATCTTCAATACTCATCCCCTGGGACTTATGAATGGTTATGGCATAGGCAAGTTTAATAGGGTATTGGTAGATTGTAAAAAGTGCCTCTTCTGCGATCTCTTTTTTTCCGCTCACACTTTTTTCGCTCCATACACTTTTGCTCTGAGCCACAGCTTCAAGCTTTACAACAGTAGCATCACTTTTTTGCACATACACAAAATTATTCTCTATATTTAAGACAACTCCGTGTTCACCGTTAAAATAATTCCATGAGTTTCTGCTAAAGAGTACTCTTACGCCAATCTTTAGTTCTAGTTCTTTCTCTATTCTGGCATCTTCCATAAAACGTTCTATTTCAATATCTTTTACACTTTTTAGATGCTTGATAATTTGAGCCTCTTTAACATGCAGCTCTTTATCCACATGTAGAAGCTGATTTTTATTGTGCAGAGATGCCGAACTGTTTTTACCGAATAAAAAGGTAAATTCGCTTAAATTTTCACTTAGAGGTTTTATAAACTCATTTAAAGCGTTGTGGATACACTCATCTACAAAACCATTTCTGATATTAGACAAAAGCTCTATAAAATCTTTATCATCCGTTCTATAAATATGAGTTAACTCCACTATCTCAAAATAAAAATTCTCCCATGCTGCAGACTCAAATGCAAATCGAACTTCACTATTTCCTCTCACAACCGGAGGAAGCTGCAAAAAATCACCGACTACTAAAACAGAACCTTTAAAATCAGCCTCTTTTAGTCTAAGTTCTATCATATCAAGCAAAGTATCGCTTACCATAGAAATCTCGTCTATAACTATAAGATCCATACTTTGAATAAGTTTTTTAACCTTTTTGCTAATTTCAAGCTTGCCTCTGTGCTCAAGATCTTTCAAATCATTAGCAATCCCCAGATCTAAGAAACTGTGCAGAGTCTGACCGTTTATAAGCGTAGCCGCCATTCCTGTTGAGGCAAGTTTTGCCACTTTTTTTGCATCATCTTCATACTGTTTTATAATATTTTTAGTCATTGTAGTTTTTCCGACGCCTGCACCACCGGTTAAAAAAACATTCTTCTTATCTTTTAATTTTTCTATAATATTTTTCAAATAATCCATAAAAAATTATACTAT
>CAIUZU010000329.1 GCA_903903705.1 uncultured Helicobacteraceae bacterium | reverse complement strand
TGCAAAAAAAGATTGAGACAGTTCAGACGCTTCTTGAAGCCTTACCGTTTATAAAAGAGTTCCAAGGTGAGACGATAGTGATAAAATACGGTGGTTCGGCTCAAGAGACTCCGCAGTTAAAAGAGAAGTTCGCAGAGGATATTTTGCTTATGTATCTAGTGGGTATTAAGCCTGTTATCGTTCATGGCGGCGGGCGACAGATAAATGAGATGCTAGATGCTCTAAAAATAGAGAGTAAGTTTATTGACGGTCAACGTGTGACTTCAAAAGAGGTTATGCGCATTGTTGAGATGGTGTTAAGTGGTGAGATAAATAAAGAGATAACTTCACTGCTTAACTCTCACGGTGCAAAAGCGATAGGCATCAGCGGAAAAGATGCACATTTTATATCTGCAAAATCAAAAGACTTTGCAAAATGGGGGCTTACTGGCAATATTACCGATGTAAAAGCCGAAGTTATCGAAAACCTTATAGCTGAAAAATTTATTCCTGTTATCGCTCCTATCGCAGCAGGAAGTGAAATGGGACATCCGGGATTTAATATCAATGCGGATTTGTGCGCTTCTTATGTCGCAAAAGCGATAGGCGCAAACAAAATCATATTTTTAACAGATACTGCCGGAGTTTTAAACAACAACAAAGAGCTTTTTAGCACGCTTACAAAAGCTGAAGTTGAAGTCCTAAAAGCTGATGGAACTATACATGGCGGTATGGTGCCAAAAGTCGATGCTTGTCTTGAAGCGATTGAGGGTGGAGTTCAAAAAGCTCACATTATAGACGGCAGAATAGAACACTCGATGCTCTTAGAGCTTTTTACATCGGCAGGTATCGGAACTCAGATAGTTCTGTAGCCGGCTTTAAGCATTTATTTTATGATTTGGGGATTTTTATCAGTACTGTAGTTCCTGATCCTTTTTTGCTAAAAAGCTCTATCTTATATCCGTGAATATCCAAAATCATTTTTACGATTGCAAGACCTAGCCCCGTTCCGCCATCTTTGCGAGAACGAGCTTTATCGGCTCTGTAAAATCTCTCAAAAACAAATGCTAAATCTTCTTCGTTTATTCCATACCCATTATCTTCGATTGAAAGTAAATAGTCGACACCGTTTTCATCTAGAGATACAAATATTTGTGAGCAGTTCGGGCTATAAATTATGGCATTTCTTAAAAGATTATTTATAGCAATTTTTAAGAGTGTTTCATTCGCATGAATCGTTACTGGAATAATTTTTTTTATCTTTATGTTTGTATCTTTTGTTAAGGCAAATTTTTCTATCTGCAAAATGGTATCGGTAAGAACTTCATCTAGATAGATCTCATTAAAATCACTAGTTAGCTCTGTCATATCTTTTTTAGCAAGAAAAAAGAGTTGCTCTATCATCTTTTGTATGCTAATACTCTCTTCTAAAATATTTTTCAATATATCTTTATACTCTTGTGGTTTTCTGTTATGCTTTAGAGCGACTTCAATTTCACCACGGATAACAGTTAGTGGGGTTTTAAGCTCATGTGATGCATTATTGCTGAAGTCGGTTATTTTACTAAAAGAGTTCTCAAGATTATTTAATAATTGATTAAAAGTTGTAACTAACTCCATAATTTCACTAGGAAT
>CAIUZU010000328.1 GCA_903903705.1 uncultured Helicobacteraceae bacterium | reverse complement strand
TATAAACAAAGAGAACAAAAGAGATGAAAATCGCCACTATACACTTAGCGGTCGCATAAAACTCTTTAGAGTTATGGGTAAGGCTAGTTTTATTCAGATTGAGGATGAGAGCGGACTCCTTCAAGTATATGTCGCAAGAGACAATGTTGGTGAGAATTTTTATAATGAGACTTTCAAGAAAAATATAGAAACCGGTGATATAGTAGAAGTAAGCGGCTATCCTTTTGTAACCGGTCAAGGCGAGCTTTCACTTCATGCAGATGAACTAAGACTCTTAACAAAAGCCATATCTCCGCTACCTGAGAAATTTCACGGCATAACAGATAAAGAGACAAGATACAGAAAAAGATACTTAGATCTTATCATGAATGCAGATGTTCGCAAAACATTCAAAATCCGCTCAAAAGTCATCTCTCTGACTCGCCGCTTCTTTGAAGACAAAGGCTTTTTAGAAGTTGAAACACCGATGATGCATCCTATTGCAGGTGGAGCAAATGCTAAACCGTTTGTCACACATCATAATGCGCTCGGCATCGACAGATACCTGAGAATTGCGCCTGAACTTTATCTAAAAAGACTTATCGTCGGCGGTTTTGAAGCTGTTTTTGAGATAAACCGCAACTTTAGAAATGAGGGTATGGATGCTACTCATAATCCTGAATTTACATCTATAGAGTTCTACTGGGCATATAAAACATACAAAGATTTGATTGAGATTACAAAAGAGTATTTCAGATATCTGTTTGATCACTTAAATCTGCCTACCAATCTTCCTTATGGCGATTTAGAGGTTGATTTTAGCAAATTTAGCGAAGTGCCTCTTATAGAGTCTCTTTACACTATCGGCGGAGTTCCGCAAGAGATAGTAAATGACAAAGATAAGATAGTAGAGTTTTTAAAAAGCCGTAATATTCAAGTTAAAAATGGTCTAAATCTAGGTCAACTTCAAGGCGAACTTTTCGATGAATTTGTTGAAGAAAAACTAATAAATCCTACTTTTATCACTGAGTATCCGGTTGAGATCTCTCCTCTTGCAAGAAGAAGCGATGCAAATCCTGAAATAACAGAGAGATTTGAACTATTTATCGCAGGAAGAGAGATTGCAAATGCTTTTAGCGAGTTAAATGATCCTGTTGACCAACTCGGTCGTTTTGAAGCTCAAGGTGCGGCTAAAGAGGGCGGCGACGATGAAGCACATGAGATGGACTTGGATTTCGTAGAGGCACTCAGTTACGGAATGGCTCCAACAGCTGGTCAAGGCATAGGAATAGACAGATTGGTAATGCTACTTACAAACGAACACTCGATCAGAGATGTTCTGCTATTCCCTGCTATGAAACCCATACATGCAGACGAGCATGAGCAGCCTCACTATTCAGAACCTAATTCAAAAGGGCAACGAGAACTTCCTTCACACCTTAAAGGAAAACTATAACATGAGCCATCTCACCCAGAAGCGTTGCTAAAGAAATTACCTCTTTGGCATTTTAATTTAAATAGAAAAGGATATAGAAATGGGTTTTTTACAAGATTACGATAAAGAAATTTTCGATTTATGCGAAAAAGAGTTAGAGCGTCAGACTGATCACTTAGAGATGATTGCATCTGAAAACTTTACGCTTCCTGCTGTTATGGAAGCGATGGGTTCTGTTTTTACGAACAAGTATGCTGAGGGTTACCCAGGTAAACGTTACTACGGCGGTTGTGAGTATGCAGACGGTGTTGAGCAGTTGGCGATTGACAGAGCATGTAAGCTTTTTGGATGTAACTTTGCAAATGTTCAGCCTCACTCGGGAAGTCAAGCAAATGCTGCTGTTTATGCTGGACTTTTAAAAGCCGGAGACAAACTTTTGGGTATGGATCTGAGCCATGGCGGACACTTGACACACGGTTCAAAACCTAGTTTTTCAGGTCAAAACTACTCAAGTTTTACATACGGCGTTGAGCTTGACGGTCGTATGAACTATGACAAGATTATGGAGATTGCAAAAACTGTTCAACCAAAAATTATTGTTTGCGGTGCTTCTGCTTATGCAAGAGAGATTGACTTTAAAAAATTCCGTGAAATCGCTGACGCTGTCGGAGCAATTATGTTCGCAGATATCGCTCATGTCGCAGGTCTTGTTGCGGCTGGAGAGCATCCTAGCCCATTCCCTCATGCACATGTTGTAACTACAACTACACACAAGACTCTTGCAGGTCCTCGTGGCGGTATAATTATGACAAACGATGAAGAGATAGCTAAGAAGATGAACTCTGCGATCTTCCCTGCTCTTCAAGGTGGACCGCTTGTTCATGTAATCGCTGCAAAAGCAGTCGGATTTAAGTACAACCTCTCTCCTGAGTGGAAAGATTATGCAAGACAAGTAAAAGCCAACGCAAGAGTTCTTGGAGAAGTTTTAGTTAAAAGAGGTTATGACCTTGTAAGCGGCGGAACTGACAACCATTTAGTTTTATTATCGTTTATCAACCGTGAATTCTCTGGAAAAGATGCTGATATTGCACTTGGAAATGCTGGTATTACCGTAAATAAAAATACAGTTCCGGGTGAGACAAGAAGCCCTTTTGTAACTTCAGGTATTCGTATCGGTTCACCTGCACTAACTTCAAGAGGAATGAAAGAGAAAGAGTTTGAATTAATCGCAAACAAAATCGCTGATGTACTTGATGATATCAACAATACTGAGCTTCAAGCAAATATCAAAAAAGAGTTAAAAGCATTAGCTCAAAATTTTGTAATATAAAATCAATCAACATATAAATAGGAAAGATATATGACGGCAATGGATTTAAAACTTATAAAAATGCTCACGGATCACTACTGGATAAAAAAAGATGAAGTTGTTGACAAGGTACTCTTTAAAGGTCGTACATTTTACAATAAGTTTGAGAAAGTAAACTCCACATTGTCGCAGGCTGTTATAAATCAACATTTAAAGGGTGAGATAACTGTTGCTCACTCTCTAATAAATAAACTTGGAAAAGTTGAGAATATAGTAATTGACTACAACGGTAGAGATCCTGAGCGTTTTTACCACAAAACACAACTTCTTCTTCGTGAAGAAGGATATATAAATTTTACTGCCTTTACAACAAAAACAGATGGACACCTACATGTATACATTCACAAAGGGCATACTACGCTCCAAGAAGCTATACAACTCGGAAAAATGATAAGTATGAAACTAGCTGCAAAACAACCTAAACAGTGGAGAATGTTTCCAAATGACGAGATGCCTGAGGAGTATAATATTTTGACTCTTCCGTATGAAGTTTACTCAAAAGAGAGAGGTGCATCTTGGTCAAAACACATGTAATGTTTTCTTGAGAAGACATGTATGATTTTAAAAAAATGCTCAGCGTAAATAAGTTTTGGGTATTATTATAAACTAAGAACGAAGAAGGAGAAGTTTTATGGAAGAAAAAAATGAACTAAACGATATTATCTTAAACAAAAATAGCTCGTCTGCGGGAAATAAAAAAATTATTTTGGCTGCTGCTACACTGGGTATTATTTTAATAATCGTTGTAATGCTTATGAATTCACTAACATCTAGTAAAACTGATAATTTACCGCAAGCGGCACTTCCTCCAGAACCGCAAAAAGAGATTATAGCGGGTGCAAATGAACCTCTTTTTGAAGAAGTTAATGTTGTTAGAGAAGCTCCCCAAGAAAATGGATCCCTAGATAAAATCGCACAAAAACTAAAAGAAGAGAGCATTAAAGAGAGTGCTCAAGTAACTCCTGCACCACGAGTAGAAAGCACTAAAACAGCTGTAGCAGAACCTAAAAAGCCAGAAACCGCTAAAGCCGTTGTAACGAGGGAAACACCTAAAGAGTCTCCAAGAACAACTCCTGTTTCTCCTACAGTTGCGGCTTCAAGCCCAACTGCCGGTGGTCACTACATTCAAGTAGGCTCTTTTGAAAAACATCAGCCTGATGATAAGTTCTTAAATTCAATTTTAAAACTAGGTTACAAATATAAATTTCATGAAGTTAAAACAAATGCCAGAACAGTAAGTAAAGTTTTAGTAGGACCTTTTTCTTCACAAGAAGAGGCAAGAAAAGCATTAGTCAATGTTAGAAGCTCTGTTGAACCAGGCGCTTTTTTAACTAAAATATAACTATTTTTTAGCTCCTCTTGCAGGAGCAACTCTTTTTTACAAGGTACTCACTTGATTTACTCAAAACAATTTATACAAGATCAACTAGCTCCTGTTGCAGTTTATGCAAAACTAAAAACACTCTTCAAAGATGAGATCTCATATCTTTTTGAGAGTGCCGGAGGAAGTGAAGGAAACTACAGTTTTATCTGTATAGGTGCGAGAGAGAGAATTCAGTATATAGATAATCAAACGCTATATACTGATGCAGGCGGCACCGTGCATGCAAAAG
>CAIUZU010000327.1 GCA_903903705.1 uncultured Helicobacteraceae bacterium | reverse complement strand
TGAAGCTTTCTTAGAAAGATCAGGGCAGAAGTTGGGATTAAAAAATGGTGTAAGTATCGAAGAGAAAGATACTATTCGCACCTCTAAAGATGCTCAGATACAGCTTATCTTTGAAGATAAAACTGTTATTACGTTAGGAAGCGAGAGCGAATTTAAGGTCGAAGAGTATCTCAGCGAAACTACAAAACCTAAAGCAAAATTCAAATTTAATCAAGGTGTTTTTAAAACTATTACGGGACAAATCGGCAAAACGGCACCTGAGAACTTTACCCTTGAAACCAAAACGGCTACAATCGGTATCAGGGGAACTGTTATAGGCGGTGTTGTACCACCGCCATCTTCATCGGCTCCCGATACTATCTTTTGTTTAGGCGGAAAGATTACGGCTACATCCCGTCAAACAGGAATTACGGTTAATCTTCCGACAGGAACAATGACCGTTGTTCCTTTAAATGCTCCACCTGCCCCTCCAAGGCAAACAACGCCACAAGATATTCAACAATTTAACCAAAGCTTAGGAACACCTCCGCCTCCTGCGCCTGCCGAAGGTTCAAGCTCTCAAACCACGCAAAGCGGTACGTCTTCTCAAAGCCAAAGCAACAGCGGCACTACAACACAAGAAAATAGCGGTACCGCATCTACAACAGCTCCTTCAAGCAGCGATAACGCTCCGAACGCGCCTATGTCTATGAGGATGGATGAAGCACCTCCTGCACCTCCTGCGCCGGCACCATATATACCTCAACCTCAAACATTTGTGCCGACTGCAGCAACGGCTGCACAGCAAACAAATCTACAAAATTTAACTCAAGGAGTTGTTGTTCAAGATGTGGCTGGTGAGTTGGGTGTTCCGGTTGAAGAGATACAACAGCAGATTGCTTCAGGGAGTCCTATCACTCCTCCGACTGATCCGGTGACTCCACCAACTAATCCGATTACCCCGCCACCCACTGATCCGGTCACTCCTCCGCCGACTGTTCCCGTGATTCCACCGACTGATCCGATTACTCCTCCTCCAAGCGGCGGCGGTGGTGGTGGCGGGGAAGTTGTACAAAGCTGCCCTAGCGGAACAACGGGAACTTATCCCAATTGTGTTGATATACCGCCTCAAACAACATCATATACAACACTATTTTCAGATATGTCTGCTTCAGACGGTGCAAACACAACAGTTTTTTTTCCTGATGAAACAACAAAGACAATGGTTTTTGATGCAACAAACGGATTATGGAAATCAAGCGACAATGCGTATGTAGTTACTTCTACAGATGGAAATTTCAGCTATATCAATGAACTTAGCGGTACTCAGACAATGTATGTTAAGGATTTAACACAATCATATAATCCTGTTTTGTTTAAATCTTTTCCTACCGACTCAAATGCAAGCGGATACTTAAGCGGTGTTTCAGGGCTTAATCCAATCGCATCGACTCATTATGAATTGGTAACCGGCGTTAAGAGTGTTATGAATGAATATTCGTATGCTATAAAATATGAGCAGAACAGTCAATATGATACTAGAAAATGGGAATATCTTTCTAGTTTAAAACTCTTTCAAGAGTATCATTATCAAGAGTCTGAATGGTTTATTTCAAAAAACTTTGCGGCACTCTACAACGATATCTCAGATTCTAACACAACATACCAATCTTCCATACTTACACTAATTAGCAATCAGTCAAATCCATATATGAATTTCTATATCCACGGCACACCTGATGCAAATCAAAGTCTCAAAAACTACGGGATTCTTGCAGATGGTGGCAAATGGTATTTTACGTACGATAAAACCAATCCTTATTTCTCTACTACCGTTAATGTCTACGGAGATCTGCCAATAACGGATGCGGTTAGCACTTCAGGTGAGTATGTGCCTTTTATGAAAACATCTAGTCAGGGTGCTGCTTATCCTATTTTTACTATAAATAAAAGTGGATATAAAGAGATGTACAGCATCAAAAATTTCAACAGCATTTCTAATGATATGTTTAACTGGGTAAATAATCACTTTTTAAAGATTAATACAGACTATGTAACTGTCGATGGATCTAATATTGTCTACTATCACGCTCTTGAAGAAAATCAACAAAATGTCTATCTCTTCTATAAAATAGATGAAAATGGTACATTGATAACAGATTCAAGAAACGGCAAACTAGTAAATCCTCTTACATGCAATCCTCTAAATCTATATGTAAATTTTCACTTACAAAACGGTACATATTTCTCAGGTCCGATAGACAATCCGCTTTTAGATAATGATACTCTTCCGACACCTGCGAGTGGAAATAGTATAAGCTATAGCGAGGGCATTACACCTAATAGTTTAAATATAAGTATTCTTCCTCAAACAGGAAGTGATTATCGCAAACTGGCTATAGAAAAAGCGGTATGGGATGATAAACCCGTAAATAATCTTATTTATCTATATAGCGATTATACATCAGATTTAAATGACCGAAATTTTAGCAAAACATCTAAAACCGGAGCATTTATCAAATTTCCTACAGATAGCGATGGCATAATGATGGAGAGTTATTTTGATGTTTTACAAGAAAAAGATTCTAACTTATCTATTGTTAAAAATTATTTCACGGGGTCTATAACAACAGGTAGAGTCGTATCTTCAGACACAAATGCAAGCAATAAAATCATCTTAAAACATTTTGATACCATAGGCGGCGTCATTACAACAGACTCCACTACGGACTATGGAACTACTCACGGTTTTTATCTATTTAATGAAAACTCTCAATTTATCAATGCGAATAACGGAGGACTAGACAATAATCAGAGTGATACAGATACCAAATACAATTGGATAGCACATGAAGAGATCAATGCAACTACATCCGAAGCGGCAAATATTAACTTAATGAAAAAAGTAGCCGATAGCAGCGATACATCTCTTTTTACATCTTTAGATTACAACACCTCTTTTGCTACAGGCTCAATGTCCGGTTTCATGATAGGAGAAGATACATCTATAAATGTTTGGATGGGAGATATTTCCGCTTTTGATACAAATGCCAGCGGTGGAAGAGGAATATTAACGATTACATCGGCAGAGAATAATTTAACAATTGCTACACCTCTCTCTATGGCTGGGTTAACTCAAACAGATGCCGCTGAAGCTATACCGAGTGCATCTTTCTTAGGGGAAGATATGCAAGCTATGATTATTGAGAGTAAAACTATAAATGGCAAAACGTATGATTTTGCTATGGCAACACTGCCCGATAATGTAATAGATGGCATCTACGGTTATCAAAATGACTACACCTCATGGGGTTATTGGGTTGCGACGGAAAAAGCACCTACGGCAGGCGACTCTTACGCACAAGGATATTGGGTTGCAGGATACGAATCCCCTATTGATATCAATGTAACGATACCTGTAAATACAGTATATAACTACAACGGTCATGTTTTAGGCACTGTAACAAACGGAACATTGGCTACTCCTATAAAACTGGATATAGATAACTCTTTTAAAGCAAGTATAGAATTCGGAGCAGCCAATCCTATAACGATTACAGAGATGAAATTTAATACTATGGATTTAGGTTCGGTATCTATAACTGAGACACTTGTAACATCTGCAAGTACAATATCGGGAAATACATTTTCCGGTTCTGCAGCCGATGGCAGCACGGCTTTAGATCTTAAAGGCAAATTCTTCGGACCAAATGCAGAGGCTATAGGCGGTGCTTGGAAGGGAACATTTAACAGCAATACCCTAAGCGGAACTGGCGTATTTAAAGCAACTAAACAAGGAGTAGTAATACCATGAAATTTTCATATATAGCGTTTATATTATTGTTAGCTATAGATCTCTTTGCAAATGAACCTACCTACAAAGAAGCTCAGCAAAGTTACAATGCTAAAAATTTTCAAAAATCTTATACTCTTTTTGAAGAGCTTAGTGAAAAGTCGCCTGAAAATGCGGAGTATAATTTTCTTTTAGGTCGCTCTGCCCTAGAGCTAAAAAAGTATGATGAAGCACTTACGGCATTTGATCGTGTTCTTATGCTAAACCCATCTCATACACGAACTCACATGGAGTTGGCACGTCTCTACTTTGAGACACAGCAGTTTGAGCTGGCACAATCAGAACTAGATACCGTACTCAAAGAAAATCTCCCTGATAATGTTCGGGATGTGGCTATTGCTTTTAAAACAAGAATTAATGAGCAGATGAAACGCCATACTTTCGGCGGTGCATTTATCATCGGCGCTGGGTATGACAGCAATGCAAACAATGACATCGGACGCAAAGAGTTTATCATCCCATCTTTTAATATCCCTATTATGGGTAATGAAGAGGTAAGTGACAGCAATGTTTTTGCAACACTCGTACTTAACCACAGCTATGATTTTGGGGATAGAAAAGGGTGGACGCTAGATAATAGTTTTGTTACATATAGCAAAATAAGCAAAGAGTACAGCAATAACAACTTGGCACTTTTCTCGCTAAGCATGGCACCTACTTGGAGTGAAGACAGCTACAGACTCTCTTTCCCGATTACCTATGACCGTATATTTTTGGATGAAAAGGGATACCTCTACAATCTAAGCTCAGGCATAAGAGGTACATACATGCTAGATGCAACTTCTGCAATCGATGGCGGATATATATATAAAAGAGGATATTACGACGACGATGAATCGCAAGACAGCACAAGCAATACATTTGTCGCTTCTTACAAAAAAGCATTTGGCACAAACCCGATTATGCTCTCTCTAAACTCAAGCTACACATCTACTTCTGCCATAAATAGCGATCGTACGGATATCGAGAGTAGTGGTTATAGCTACGGTGCGGAGATAGCTAAAAAGTTTACAAACGGTATCAGAACATCTATCGGCTACACAGGAAGTTCTACCGATTATGAGATGGTGGATGCTCTTTTTGGGACAAAACGCTCAGATACCAGAGATGAGTATGAGCTTGGTTTAGGATACGGCATTAGCAATAATATAATGCTAAATACCGCATTCTCTTATGCTAAAAATCACTCTAACCATGATCCGTTCAACTATGACAAGGTTACTGTTCTGGCAAATGCAATATTAAGTTTTTAAAATGCGCAAAACCCTAGTTCAGTTTATTGTCGCACTTTTTATAGCCATAGTTACTACGACGCTCTATCTGCATCTTTCTGAGCTGTACCTCCCTTTTGAGCATAAGCTTAAAGACCTTATGTTTAAAGCCAGAGGCGAGGTTAAAGGCGATGAAAATATTGTCATAATCGATATAGATGAAAAAAGTCTAAAAGCACTCGGGCAGTGGCCTTGGAGCAGAGACACGGTTTCTACGCTTCTGCAAAATCTTGCAGAGTATGAAGTCGGGATTGTAGGGCTTGATATCGTTTTTGCAGAACCCGACAACAGCTCTCCTAAAAAAGTATTTCAAAAGCTTGGACTCCCTTCTGAAAATGTTATGGATTATGATGCGCTTTTAGCCCAAACGATAGGCGATACGCCTACGATAGTCGGGTATGTTTTTGCTCTCTCAAATGACGGAATTGCACCTGAAGCGGCTCCAAAATCAAATGCTATCATAGTTGAGAAAAACAGACCGGAAAATTCATTTCTCATCAAACCATACCGAACCATTTTAAATATACCAGCCATTCAAGAAAATGCCTACTCCAGCGGCTACTTTAACACTATCCCAGACAACGACGGAGTTGTTCGCAGTATCCCTTTGGTTATGCAGTATGACGGCATTGCCTACCCTGCCCTAAGCCTCGAGATGATACGCATTATGCTGGATCAAAAAAAGATTTCCATCGTATATGACGAAAGAGGGATAGAGCAGATAGAGTTGGGCGACATTGCTATTCCTACGGATTTTTTCGGTCGAATGATGGTTAATTACCGAGGCGGAAGTAAGAGTTACCGCTATATCTCCGCTGTTGATATCTACAATAAAACCGCCGATGTTTCACATGTAAAAGGGAAAATCGCACTCCTTGGAACTTCCGCAGCAGGGCTTTTAGATCTTAGAAGCACGCCATTTGAGAGTGTTTTCCCAGGGGTTGAAGTACACGCCAACGCTCTTGATAATATTATAAACAAAAACTTTATCGCTAAACCGATTTGGGCGGTAGGTGTTGATATGGCGGCAATTGCGATTGCGGCGTTGCTGACTTTTACTATCCTTCTTCTTCCCTCTGCCATTTTTAGTTTTCTCTCACTTGTTCTGCTAAATTCGATTATTGTCGGATCTCACTACTATTTTATGGTTTATGAGGGAATTATATTTCATACATTTCTTCTTCTCTTAAGTGCAAATATTCTTTTTGTTCTCGGTCAGGCTATAAACTACTTTTTAGAAATCAAACAAAAAGAGATGATTAAAGGCAAATTTGCGAGTAAAGTCAGCCCTGCCGTTATGAACGACATCTTATCAACCGAAGGCGATGTTCTCTCGGGAAGAGAAAAGGAGATTACGGTCTTCTTCTCGGATGTGCGTAACTTTACCAACCTCTCTGAAGCTATGGGAGATCCAAAGAGTTTGATTCATCTGATGAATGCCTATATGGACCCGATGACGGATATCATTATAAAAACAGGCGGAACGGTAGATAAATTTATCGGCGATGCCATCATGGCATACTGGAATGCTCCGCTGCATGTGGATAATCATGCAGATAAAGCGGTATCAGCGGCACTGGAACAGCTGCACCACCTAAGAGATCTAAATGCCGAGCTTAGACTATCTCCGGAATTTAAAAATGCCGTTACCATGTCCGATAATAAAGGTGTCCCCATCATAGATATCGGTATCGGGATCAACACGGGTATAGCCATCGTTGGAGAGATGGGTTCAAGCAGCAGAAGCGACTATACCGTTATCGGAGACCCCATTAACCTTGGTTCTCGCCTTGAATCACTCTGTAAATACTACTCTTCAAAACTCAATATTTCAAATTTCACAAAAGAGCAGCTTGAGGGTAAATATATTTTTCGTTTTCTAGATCTTGTTACCGTAAAAGGAAAGAGCGAACCAATCGAAATCTGGCAGATACATGACTACGACAGAGCAATGCCGATTCCCCTTTATGACGTCTCAAAAGAGGAGCTAGAAAAAGAGCTAGAACGCTATCATGAGGGTATTGCACTCTATAAAAAAGGTTTGTTTGAAGAGGCTTTAAAGATATTTGAAGAGCTTGACGCAAAAGAGGATAAAACAAACCGGACGATTTACGCAATTTACCGTGAGAGATGTTTACACTACATAGAGATGCCGCCGCAAAATTTTAACGGTGTTTTTGTACATACAAGCAAAGGATAAAAAATGGATGGAATTACGATATTAGGAGCACAGGGAAGCAGATCTGAGAATGCTTTTACGACATGTATTCAAGTTACACAGAACACGCTTATCGATGCAGGAAACATCATGCATGCTCTTGGCGAAAAAGCAAGCCATATCAACAAAATATTTTTTTCGCATGCACATTTGGATCACATTGTAGATAGTGCTTTTTTGATAGACAACAGCTTCGCAAACCGTACTGAGCCTCTTTATCTCTATGGACTTCCGCAGACCATAAAAGCACTTAAAACGCATATTTTCAACTGAGAAATTTGGCCTGATTTTAGTGAAATCAATCTAACTCAAAGCGAATCTCCTGCCGTAATCTATGTTGAACTTGAATTTTATAAACGCTATGAAATCGAAAATGGAATTTTTCTAACTCCAATTCCTGCAAACCACTCCGTGCCATGTTGCGGCTATCTGATACAAAACAGCGAAGGCGCTATTTTATTTTCAGGCGACACGTTTAAAAACAGCGAATTATGGGATTTTATAAACAAACATAACTCCATTAAAGCACTAATCATAGATGTCTCTTTTCCAAACAAGTTCGCAAAAATTGCCGAAGTAAGCAAGCATCTTACTCCGCAGTTTTTACATGAAGAATTGCAACAGCTAGAGCGTAAAGATATCAAAATCTATATAAATCATCTTAAGCCTTTTTATAACTCTCAAATCGTATCTGAGTTAAAAGAGTTAGGAATCTCTGAAAATCAAATTCTTCAAGACGGAGAGCAGATCTCTTTAAATAATGGCTTGCTTAAGCGTACATCTTCACACTACACGACGCAACAAAAGATTCAAAAGCTCAACAAAATAGGAACTGCCCTCTCGGCTGAAAACAACCTAGATGCTCTTTTGGAGATAATAGTCTCCGAAGCAAAAATGCTTACAAACGCCGATGCAGGGACTCTATATATTTTGGATGAGGGACATCTGCACTTTAAAGTTGCGCAAACCGATTCGCTGGGCATAAAAATGGGAGGAACAAGCGGCGCTATCACATGGCCTCCGCTTCCGCTCTACCTTGAAGACGGCTCTCCGAATAAAAAAATGGTTGCCGCAACCTGTGCACTTGAAGACAGGCTTATCAATATTCCAGATGTTTATGAGGCAATAGGTTTCTCTTTTGATGGAACTAAAAAGTTCGATGCAGGCACAGGTTATCGCTCAAAATCGATGTTGGTAATCCCGCTTAAAAACCATGAATTTGAGATTATCGGAGTACTGCAACTTCTAAATAAACATGACAGTGATACGGATGAAACGATAGCTTTTGACGCCGAGGATGAAGATCTCACACTATCCCTAGCCTCGCAAGCGGCAGTTGCGATTACCAATACCACTCTAATTCAAGGTTTAGAAACACTACTTGAGGCATTTTTACAAAGTATTATTTTTGCCATCAGTAGAAAATCTCCATATACCGCAGGACATATTGAGCGTATGGTAAAACTGAGCGTAATGATTGCCGAGGCGATAAACAAAGATGAGACAGCCTACAAAGATAAGCACTTCAGCATCCAAGAGATTAAGCAGATAAACTTTGCCGCACTTATGCATGACATAGGAAAGTTGGCAACTCCTGAGCAGATAGTAGATAAATCGACAAAACTTGAGACTATCTTTGATCGCATAGAAGTTGTTAGAGGTCGCATAGAGATTATCAAAAAAGCGCTTCATGTAGAACTTTTAAACCAAAAAATAAAATTAATAAGCGATGGAGATACCGAGTGTATAGAGCAGTCGGAGAATAAATTTATCCAAAGCCTTGCTACTTTGGATAGTTACCTTGCATGCATCGAGACAAGCAACAAAGGGACTGAGTTTACAAAAGATGAGCAGATAGCTCTAATCCAAAAAATCGCAAGTGAGCCTTGGGTAATAGAGGGTGTGAGTTACCATATTTTAAATGAGGATGAAGCCTACAATCTAAGCGTGCAAAAAGGAACTCTCACAACAGAAGAGCGTGAGATTATAAACGACCATGCAAAAATAAGCATCGACATCTTAAACAAACTCCCTTTCCCTAAAAAGTATAAAGAGATCCCGCAGATTTCAGGAAATCACCATGAGAAAATCAACGGCAAAGGGTATCCGCTGGGACTCAAGGGAGATGAGATAAGCTTTGAAGCACGTATTTTAGCCGTAGCTGATGTCTTTGAAGCCTTAACGGCAAGCGATAGACCGTACAAAAAAGGAAATCCGCTCTCTTCGGCTATGAAGATCATGTACTTTATGGCAAAAGACGATGAGCTTGACAGAGAGATAGTAAAGTTTTTCTACAACTCAGGACTATATCTGGAATATGCAGAAAAACTGCTTCCGCCACAGAGCATTGACGAGGTTACCACAGATTTTAGTTCACTCTAAAATCTGTGGCTTAATCCACAATCTCTGCTATCTTTTTATCATAATCTTGAGAGATTTCATCAAACTCGCTCTGCAATATCTCTAAAAGTTCAAACATCTTCTCAACCTCTTTTTGCTCAAGAGAAACAAGTTTTGAAAACTCAATAATCTTAAAAGTGTCGCCCTTGTTTGAGGCTTCAAGCAGTTTCTTTTGATGAGAAGCCAAAGTCTCTTCAGACTTTATGATGGATACTTCAAGCTTTTCAATCTTCTTCTTTATCGGCGAAATAATCTTATTTTTGTCTCGAATAAGGTCTGCTTTTGCTTTTTTGTTATCTTTGAAAGAGCTTTTTGGTTTTTGCTTAACTCTATCCTCTTCTTCCTCTTCCCAGCCCATTTTCTCTAAGAAAAGGTCGTAACCGCCGTCAAAATACTCTGCACCGTTTCTTGTAAAGATTATAAGTCTATCGCATACACGGCGTAAAAGTTCTTCGGAGTGGGTTACTACGATAACCGAACCGTCATAGTTCTCGATAGCCTTTGTAAGCGCTTCGATAGAGTCCATGTCAAGGTGGTTTGTCGGCTCATCAAGGAAAAGGGCATTAACTTCCCTAGCTAAAATCTGCCCTAGCATAACACGGCTTTTCTCTCCACCTGAGAGAAGCGAAACTTTTTTGTCCGCACTGTCTCCGCTAAACATCATCGCCCCTGCTATGCCTCTGATAGTCTGGGCTGAAAGCTTAGTGTTGGCCGAGTGAATCTCATCCAAAACAGTACTTGTCGGATGCAGTCTTGCAATATTTGTTTGACCAAAGTGTGCAAAAGCCGTACTTGGATGCATGTGGACTTCGCCCTCCACTGCTTTTAGCTCGCCTGCAATAGTATTTAAGAGGGTTGATTTACCTTTGCCGTTTTTTCCGATAATCCCGAGTCGTTCCCCTTTTTCAAGTACAAATGAGATATTTTTAAAGAGTATATTCTCAGGTGTATATCCAAAACTCAAATTTTTAACGTCAATCAGAACTTTTGCAGGCGTCTCTTTGTAGTTAAAATTGAATTCCAGTGTTGAATCGTAATCCAAATCATCAAGCAAGTCCATCTTCTCCAGCTGTTTTACTTTGGACTGTGCCAAAGCCGCAGTAGAAGCACGAGCTTTGTTTCGGGCGATGAAATCTTCAAGCTCTTTTACCTTTTTATCTTGTGAAATCTTCTGTTTTTCATGCAGCTCATCGCTTGATCTTAGCTGTTCATAGTACTTGTGAGTATCTCCTGCAATAACTCTTAGATTTTTGCGTACAATTCCCATCGTGTGGGTTACCACGGCATCCATAAAATCACGGTCGTGAGTGATTAAAATAACTTCGCCCTCAAATGCCTTTAAAAAAGTTTTTAGCCATCTAAGCGAAAGGATATCAAGGTAGTTTGTCGGCTCATCGAGAAGGAGCAGATTCGGTTCTGTCACAAGCAGTTTTGCAAGATTTATACGGATCTGATATCCGCCTGAAAATGAGAGCGGATCTTTCTCTAAATCATCTTGCGTAAAACCTAAACCAAAAAGAATCTTCTCGACTCTATAAACATCATACTTCATGTCCTCTTCAAGTGCAAGTGCCGCCTCTTCTCTTAAAGTGCCCTCAGTAAATACCAAATACTGTTTTAGCGTTCCTATTTTGTACCCTTTTGGTATAAGAACTTCACCGAGATCAGGTGTCTCTTCACCTAGTATAAGTTTAAAAAGAGTCGACTTTCCGCTTCCGTTACGACCTACAAGCCCCATTTTATTGCCAGAGTTTAGTTTGAAACTAAGATTGCTAAAAAGCTCTTGTTTGCCGAAATTTTTTGATATATTTATTAGTTGTATCATATTTTATTTTTTACCTTTTTATCTTTTCTAATATCCAATGCCACTCGCCGTAACCGCTTGAGACGTTGATATGCCCTGCGTTTTCTAAAACCTTCATCTCTATACCAAGTGCTTTTTGAAGCTCTGAAGCTTCATCTTGTGTCATGTAGGGATCATTCGTCGATGTGATGAGCAAGGACTCTTTTGCATGGAGATTTTTAGGTATCTCACATGGAAAAAAGCTCTTTAACTCTTCGATATCACATGCCAAACTCGGTACGGCAACTAGAAAAAGTCTCTCTACATCTTTTGGTTTTATCTCGTTACAGATGTGAAACCAGAGAATATTTGCGATAGAGTGGCAAACCACTATATCTGGTTTAAACTCTTCAAGCTCTTTAGCCAACTCGCTCATCCACACATCTTTTTGTGGGAAATCAAAATTGCTAAACTTGAAGAAACTTACACACCCGTAGTCTTTTGCAACCTCTGCGGCAAGCCAATTCTGCCAGTGAGGAAAATCGCTTCCGCCCCAGCCGTGCAAAATCAAAACTCTTTGTTTCACTCTATATTCCTGTTAAAATTGCCAAGTCAACTGAACCTATGCCAATTTTAGTGGAAGTATACCAAATATGACAAAAGAATCGGATAAGCTAAAGAACTCTATAATCAAAATTAAAAAATTATAGAAAAAGGTACAAGAGTGGAAAAGAGAAGCATTAAAGTAATTACCGTAACCCGATTACTGCAGGTTTTTATAGTTGCTACATTGGTTATAGTCTCTATAGTTCTTTTAAGTTACAGAAGTTTTTTTCAGTTTATAGTAGAAAATAAAATCCATTCAATTTCAGAAATTATAAAAGCCGGTCTTACATCGCACATGAAAGCCGGGATAATGGATAAACGAGATTATTTCTTGGATGAAATATCTTCGGTTCATGATATAAAAACTATTAAAATTATTCGTGGGGATGCGGTCATAAAAGAGTATGGCGAGTCAACCTTGTCAGAAAAGAAACTAAACAGTAACCTTAGAGCAATTTTAGAAAAAAAAGAGGTATATGTAGAGTGGAGAGATATGCAAGGCAGTGTTAAATCGGTTGTTCCTTATATCGCAAATTCAGACTGTCTGCAGTGTCATCATGTCAAAGAAGGTACGGTTTTGGGCGCTGTAGATATTGAGATGGAGATTGATGCATACCAGAACTTTGTCATAAAAAACAGTTATGTGATTATTGCGGCTCTGCTTTTGTTTGCTTTAGTTGTAGTGTTTAATATGTTTCATGTCATTGAGCGTTATATAAGCAGGCCTCTTTTAAATATTATCGATGAAACTAAAGATGCTTATTTTTTACATAAAAACATAGACAGCAATAAGTATGAAAGTAAAGAGTTTGAAGATGTTGCATTAAGCGTAAATAATTTTAACAAAACCGTTATAGAAAAAGAGAATGAACTAAAATATAAAAATAAACAACTTCAACTTTTAAATGAAGAGATAGAATCAACTCTAAAAGAGACTATGCTTGCGATAGGAAAAATAGAGGAGATTCGTTCAAACTCTACAAGTCAGCATACCAAACGGGTTGCCATATTAAGCACAATAATCGCAAAAGAGTACGGATTGAGCGATGAGCAGATAAAACTCATAGAGATAGCATCGCCTCTTCATGACATTGGAAAAGTCGGAATTGCCGATGCTGTTTTAAATAAACCGGGCAAATTGACACCAGATGAGTTTAATATTATTAAATCCCACTCTCTTTTCGGATATAACATTTTAAAAAATTCTAAACGAGAGATACTAAAAACTGCAGCTGATATTGCTTATGAACATCATGAAAAATATGACGGAACCGGTTATCCGCAAGGGCTAAGGGGCGAAGAGATAACTATCTATGCCCGCATTGTTGCGATTGTCGATGTTTTTGATACTCTGCTCTCCAAACGGGTATATAAAGAACCATGGTCGACAAAAGATGTTATCGCCTTTTTCAAAGAGCAAAGAGGTAAGCATTTTGAGCCGAAACTAGTAGATATATTGCTTGAAAATATTGATGATTATGTGCAGCTGCATAGTGATTTATCAGTATAAATATGCGGAGGTTTAATGCTATGCAAAGAGTATAATCTTTGCATATTTATATTTAAGAGTGGGCTGTTATTGCCTTATCTATCCTCGCAATCGTCTCATCTTTGCCGATTATCGCCATAACAGCATCAAGTCCCGGACCGCTCATTTTTCCCAAAAGTGCGAGGCGAAGAGGTTGCCCGATTTTTCCAAAACCTATCCCCATCTCATCCACTACCTCTTGCATCAGGTGGTGGTAGTCGCTCGGAAGATGAAGCTCGCTGCATGTAGCTATTTTTGCCGCAAAAGCATTTAAAACCTCTACCGCATCGCTCTTAAACGATTTCGCAATCGCTTTTTCATCATAAGAAACAGGAGCAACAATAATCTCATTTACGAGTAAAGCCATCTCTTTAATAGTCTTTGCACGATCTTTTAGAGCATCAAGCAAAATCTCTTTTTTATCATGTGAAGCAAGCAACAAACCATGCTCTTCAAGCAGATCTGCAAGCTTGCCGTTTGGCATATTTTTGATATAGTGAGCGTTAAGCCAGTCAAGTTTTTCGGTGTTGTAGATAGATGCGGATTTGTTGATATCTTTAGGATTGAAAAGTTCTTGCATCTCATCCATGGAGAAGATCTCTTGATCTCCGTGACTCCAGCCAAGACGCACCAAAAAGTTCAAAAGTGCCTCGGGAGTATAGCCCATCTCTTTATATGCCATAACATCGGTCGCACCGTCACGTTTAGAGAGTTTTTTGCCCTCATGGTTATGAATCATCGGCACATGGTAAAACTTCGGCACATCAAACCCGAGTGCTTCATAAACCACAATCTGCTTAGGTGTATTTGAGAGGTGATCATCGCCGCGGATAACCTCGGTAACGCCCATCAAATGGTCATCAATCGCTACGACAAAGTTGTAAGTCGGAGAGCCGTCGCCTCTGGCAATAACGAAATCATCCAAAATATCTTCAGCTTGAAAAGAGATATCGCCTTTAACGCCGTCTCTAACGATGATTTCTCCGCTAAGAGGTGCTTTTATGCGGATAACCGGTTCTATACCCTCTGGCACAGTACCTGTAAAATCACGATATTTGCCGTTATACTTTGTACGCTCTTTGTTTGCCATCTGCGTTTCTCTGAGGGCATCAAGCTCCTCTCTTGACATGTAGCATTTGTACGCATTGCCGCTATCTAAAAGCTGTTTTATGTAAATTGCGTAAATATCATCTCTTTGCGACTGATATGTTATCTCTCCGTCATGTTCCAAGCCCAGCCAATGAAACGCTTTTACGATTGCCTCAGCTGCTTCTTGTGAGTTTCTCGCCTTATCGGTATCTTCGATGCGAAGAAGAAATTTGCCGCCGTTTTTTCTAGCCCAGAGATAGGAAAAAAGGGCAGTTCTTAAACCGCCGATATGTAAATAGCCCGTAGGGCTTGGAGCAAAACGAGTAACAACCATAAAAAAGCCTTTGTGAAATAGTTGTCGAATTTTAGGCTATTATTTGTTAAAAGCGGGTAAAAAATCTTTATGCTTAAATTTAATCAGTTTTCCAGATAAAATCGCTCAAATATTTTTCTATTATCCAGAGGTTTTAAAAATATTTTATACTTAAATTTAATTTTACTCTTCTCTAACAGCTCTTTTTGCGCAGATGTAGCCAGAAAATAAAGTTCGCCTCTTTCTACGATTTTTTCAAACTCCGGAAATCTTTTGTTAAGCAGTTTTACAAGCAAGTATCCGTTGTCGAATATGGCGTTTGCAAAGCTTAAATCTACAATAACTCTTTTGTAGCTATGTTTTTCAAGTTCATTTTTCAGTATTGAGACACTCTTAAATATCAATATTTCAAGCGGTGGCATGTCGAGTGTCAGCTTTTTCTTAAACGCTTCAAGCGTCTCCAAATCTCTTGTTGCCAAAACTATTTTTTCTTTATCATATTTTTGAAATTTTTTTATCTCATTTCTATCGATTACACCACTCTGATGCAATAAATTGTGAGTATTAATCATCTTAAACTTCAAATTACTCTTTAAATACCAGATGATTTTAGACGATCTTTTTGCATTTTGCCATGCCAGATCATTTGCTTTAAATACATAATAAGGAATTATCTGTTGTGAGATATACTTTATACATGTGCTGATATGTTTTTCTACATCCTCCAATATATCCGGATCATCTTTTAAATAAACAAATTTTTCAATTAAATTGGACTTCTCCAACAAAGGTTTTAACTCTTCTTGAAATTTATCAATCTCTTTAATATGATTTAAAATTGATAAAACTTCCATATTTTTATAGTTAGGATCTATTTCAAGAAATGTATCCAGTAATTTATCTAAATATGGCGTAAAATCATCATGCAAAAGTTTTTGTTTATCTTTTGCCATATCTCTTACCTTTGTTAAAAGACGGTTAAGCGGCAAAATAAATGAATATTTAAGATGCTCTTTTACCGGCATACTGTTTGAGAAGGCTTCTGCGTTTAACATAATACCATGAAAGTTTTCACGCATACCGAGTGTTTTATATTTTTCAGGATGACGCCATATATTGTAAACTTTTTCCATGAGTAAACTATTTACTACTAGAGAATTATCTATGCTTTTTATATAGTTTTCTAAAACAATTTGACATGTCATGTACAACTCATCTGCATCAATAGCATAAAAATGATCAAATTCACTGTGGATAAGAGTCTCTAATATTTCTGTTTGAATATCGATTTTATCTTCATCACAATAGTTTTGAACCCATGTTCTGATATATTTAATCTGTTTGGCATGATCTGATTTTATTTTTTTCTGATTTTGGATTTTTCTTTCATGGTCCATTTCTAAATTATTAAAAAAATCAGAAAAACTCTCGGCACTAAAAGGTTTATAGATAACTCCTTTGATATTTTCACTGATTTTTTTTGATATGATTTTTGTATTTATGGGTGTGGTTATAAAAATTACATCTAGTGTTTTGATCTTCCCCGTATCTATAAGTATCTCTATAAGCTCATGTCCGTTAAG